>JAYUIP010000988.1:0-3844 GCA_043765945.1 Arcicella sp. | reverse complement strand
GCATAAATTCCAACGTCTAACATCGGTCCACCACCCGAAAGTTTTGGAATTAACCGCCAAGCCTTTTTATCTCTTAACGGAAAACCAAAACTTGCTTCCACAAAGGTTATTTTTCCAAAATCTTTATCCTTCGCCAATCGTATTACTTCATTTGTAAATGGTTCATAATGAAGACGATAGCCGATAGAAAATGTTACTTTCGCTGCCTTGCAAGCCGCAATCATCTCCTCGGATTCCTTTACTGAAATCGCCATTGGCTTCTCACAAATGACGTGTTTTCCTGCTTTTGCTGCCCTCAAAACGAACTCATGGTGCATTCCATTTGGCAAGACTACATACACCACATCAATGTCTGGATTCTTTGCTATTTCATCAAAATTTTGATAATTATAAACGCTTTTCTCTGGTATGTCGTACTTCTTTTCCCAAATCTCAGCCTTTGCGGGCGTACCTGTAACAATGCCCGCCAAGCGACAAAATTGTGTGTTTATGAAGGCTGGGGCAAGATTATTGGTGGCATAATTGCCTAACCCAACAAGGGCAATACCCAATTTTTTCTCAGGTTTTTCTAAGATATTGGCTTCGGAAATTAAGGGCAAAGCAATGGAACTTGCCACGAAGGTTTTTAGGAAATCACGACGATTATTTCTCATGTTTTTAGGATTAATTTACCGCAAAGACGGGAAGACGCTAAGAATTGGAAATAAAATCTTGCGTCTTAGCGTCCTGGCGGTGATAATGTTTTTTATCAGTAAAGTTTTGCGTCTTAGCATCCTTGCGGTTAAATATTTTACAATTCTTTCCGAGCTATATAATTTTCTAATCCAGCCATTGCGGTAGTTCTTACTTTTTGATGTAAAAAGCCAGTCCACCCTAATAATTTACCCGTTATTCCCAAAGATTGTGAAGCCCAACGATGGAAATTAAAACTGTCTCGGTGAGTAAATATTTTACCATCTTTGAAAGTAAAATTGGCATCAATGACATTATGAACGCTATTACCTGTTTGCGAAAAGGTGTACCACGCTTCCCACGATGCCCTTCCAGTCGAGTTATTGGCTTGAATGTTTGAGAATTCTATCCTCAAATCAGTACCTCTTTCAATCAACATTCTCCACATCGAACCAATTTGTTTTCCTCCTAAATCAAAGGCTTCATCCTTAAATTTGGCTTCTGAGTGGTAACATTCCGCCATGGTGTGATAGTCTTTTTGAGTGAAGGCTTCGTAAAATTTGTTAATCAATTGTTGGTTTTCGTTCATAATTGTCTTTGGTTATTTAAAGTATCTGCATAAATTTACGTAGAACATAATTTCTATCAAAACGTACTAAATTAAAATGAAAACACTCTCTTTTTTACTCGTTATTTCCTTTTTCAGTTTTATAAAATCCGACAAACCAGCCTATTTGCTGTACGATAAGGATTTAAAGGTTACATCTTACGAAAATATGCTTAAAGAATTAACAAGCGCAGACATTGTTTTCTTCGGTGAATTACATGATAATTCCCTAAATCATTGGCTTGAATTGCAGGTTACGAAGGACTTATTTCAGGCAAAAAAAGATAAATTAGTTTTGGGTGCCGAGATGTTTGAAGCTGATAATCAAACGGTTATGGATGAATACATGAAATCATTAATCACCGCAAAACAATTTGAAACCGAAGCAAAAGTTTGGCAAAATTATCAAACGGATTATAAACCTTTATTGGATTTCGCCCAAGAAAATAAACTCAAATTTGTGGCAACAAACATTCCGAGAAGGTACGCCAGTATGGTTTCAAAAGGGGGCTTGGAGGCTTTAAATCAACTTTCAGACGATGCCAAAAAGAACATTGCTCTCTTGCCGATTGACATAGATTTGACTTTACCAGCTTATGCCGAAATGATGAAAATGGGTGGAATGCACGGAAGCGGAGGCGTGAGTATGTCGGCAGAAAATATCACCAAAGCCCAAGTAATTAAAGATGCCACAATGGCGAGTTTTATCTTGAAAAATTATGAAACTGGTCGAACATTTTTGCATTATAATGGTAGCTACCATTCCAATAATTTTGAAGGAATTGTTTGGCATTTGAAGAAGAAAAATCCGAAATTAAAGATTATTACCATTAATACAATTCAAGCCCAAGATATTACGCAACCCTCTGAAAAAGAGAAGAATACAGCCAATTTTATCTTTGCTATTCCTGATGATATGACGAAGAGTTATTGATTATTTATTCAAATTTTACCATGAACATCACATTCACCACGATTAAAACCGACCAAGAAATTCAACAGTTATTGGATTTACAACAATTAAATCTAACGAAAAATATCTCGGAAGATGTTGCTAACGACCAAGGATTTGTGACCGTTGTACACAATTTTGATTTGCTTTCACGTATGAATCAATCCGTGCCACAAATTATTGCCAAAGATGGGGATAAAGTGATTGGTTATGCCTTAGTAATGCCCGAAAGTTTTAGATTTGATATTCCAGTTTTGACGGCAATGTTCACGATGTTGGATGAATTGGAATACAAAGGGAAACTAATCAAAAACACTACCTATTACGCCATGGGGCAGATTTGTGTAGCAGAAGGTTACCGTGGACAAGGGATTTTTGATGGACTTTATGCTAAACATAAATCTGAATTATCCAATCGTTTTGAGCTTTGTGTTACCGAAATTGCCAAGCGAAATCTTCGTTCATTGGCGGCTCATAAACGAGTAGGATTTGAGATAATTCATGAGTATTTTGATGTAAATTATCCTGAACTTTGGGAAGTGGTGGCTTGGAATTTTTCTTAATTTCTAATAAAATAACAATCAAACCATAATCAATAATAAACATGAATTTAAAAAAATCACTTCTTGGTACACAACCACTTAACCAACACTACATCTTAGCTTTAAGAATAGTAATGGGCATTCTTTTCATTAGTCACGGACACGAATTATTTGACTCTAAAGCCATGCAGAATTTTGCGGATTGGCTACAAAAAGATTTACATTTCCCACAACCTCTATTGATGGCATACCTACGAACAGGAGCAGAGTTATTCGGTGGAATTATGTTGGTATTGGGCTTGTTTACTCGAATTGGGGCATTTTTGATAATGATTACCATGTTTGTTGCTTTTTTTACCGCTGGCAAATCAGCACCTTTGGGCGATGGAGAAATGACTTTTGCGTATGCCATCGTGATGCTTACGCTTGTGCTTACGGGTGCGGGGAAGGTTTCTTTGGATTATTATTTTTTTGGGAGGGGAAGGTAGGATTTCGATGTTGTTTATAGAAACACTGAATTATAGATTAACAGATTACTTCGGAGAAGTACGACCTGAAAATATTGATTATTAGCATTCAGGCTTCGGAGAAGCCCAACATTGATTTTAAGGTTGGGCTTCTCCGAAGCCTTGTTACTCGCTGATAATCTATTTCTACAAAGGTTATGCTTCTCCGAAGCAATCTCTAAACTATCTAATAATTTATCAACTTTGATTAAGTCAAAAAATATTACTTTTGCAAATAAGAGGAAAACAAATCAAAACGTATCATATTAAGAGAAAGTAGTTCGGAATATATTATTTACAAAGTTTGAGCGTGTGAAAAAACTGTTAGAATATTATCGAATAATTAATTCGGTTCTTTTTGTAACAATAATGGACATACTACCTTTTAGACAGTATGGAGGATATTGGGGATTAAGTCAAGGATTATTAACAAGTATTGCAACATTATTTCTAATCTCCACAGAAGTAATATTTTCTTTTGTCACTCATTATAAATGGAAAGAGACAATTTCTTTCTTTAATTTGGATTTTTACTTCACATTATCAATGGTGTTTTTAATTTCAC
>JAYUIP010000987.1:0-1248 GCA_043765945.1 Arcicella sp. | reverse complement strand
GTATTCCAACGGGAACAAATCCAGTATGGTATTTTGGAGGAGTAGCAATTACGGGAGCAAATCAAAACAGTCTAATACCTTCAAAATCAGGTAATTACTCCGTAAAATCAACGGATGCAAATGGATGTGATGCAATTTCTGATAATTTTGTTTTGACGATAACGGCAGTTGAAGAAGAAATTGTTTCAGAAACAACCGCTGAGATTTTTCCTAATCCAGCAACTAATAAAATCAGAATAGAATATCGCTCGCCAAATCCAACAAAATCAGTTCAAGCGGAAGTTATAAATACGTTTGGAATGATTTTAACGAGTAAGAACTTAGTAAATATTAATGGTATCTATACGGCAGATATTGACGTATCGAAACAAAATCAAGGCAAGTTTTTTGTAAGAATTATTGCGGATGATGTGGTGAGAGTTGTGCCTTTGGTTATTGGGAATTAAAGGAAAACGCCACAAATAGTTAGACCACGGATTGTGCAGATTAAGCGGATTTACACGGATTTTTTTAAATTTTATCCGTGTAAATCTGTTCAATCCCAATTCCATTGCGGGTTTATCCGTAGTCTAATTATGTTTACTCCACTTCAATCACAACGCCACTCGTTTTCGGGTGAGCTACGCACGTTAGAATATATCCTTGTTGAATTTCTTTATCCGTTAATCCATCTTCCTCATCCATGCTCACTTTTCCAGATACGCACTTACCCATGCAAGCCGTACACATTCCCGCCTGACATGAATAGGGAAGGTCAATATCATCCCGAAGAGCGGCTTCTAAAATCGTCTCGTGTGGCTTTACAAGTATCTGATAATCAGCACCTTCGTATTTAATTGTAACGGTTTGTTCTTTTAATGAACCTTCTTCATCTTCTTGTTCAACCGTGAGAATCCCAGCACCAAAATGCTCTTGGTGAATATTTTCGGCAGGCACATTGAAGAGTTGCAAAGCCTTTTCCACCTGCTCCATCATGCCCTCTGGACCGCATAAATAATACTCGGCTTTGGCAATATCAATCGCAAAATCTTGTTTCAAAAACGTAACCGCTGATGCTTGATTGATTCTGGTTTTGTAGCCCGTCCACGTGTATGAAGGCTTGCTTAACACGTGCATCACTCGCAAACGACCTTCGTATTGTTGTTCCAATTCCATTAATTGTCTTTTGAAAATAATACTATCCTCATCCCTCGAACCATACACCAGATAAACCTTCGTTTTTTGCTCAACTGGCAGTACAGATTTTAA
>JAYUIP010000986.1:0-1248 GCA_043765945.1 Arcicella sp. | reverse complement strand
CTTATTTCGGTAAAATTTTGTTGTAACTCTTTAATAATCAGCCAAGTATCAATTTCATTGTGCTTAATAATTGGCAGAAATATATGAAGGTTATTAATCGTTAAAAGGTCAAAATTCTGAAAAAATAAATCGGTAATTTGTTGGCTCTTAATTGCCATTTCTTCGACAAAAATTGCCTTGCGTTTGGAGAGGTAAAGTTTACGAAGTTCTGATTTTTTCATAGTGATCTTTTAGAACACAGATTTGATTGATTTTTAGATATTTGTGTGTAAAAATCAATCAAATCTATGGTCTAATTTTAATCTCAATACTTAGGATAATGCCTATCCAAAAACTTCTGAGACGTTTTATTCCATGTATTTGAAGCTCGCTCACGGGCAGAATTCATCTCTTTATTATTGGCATTATAACTATTGACGGCGGCATTATAATCGTTCACTGCCTTGTTATATCCATCCACATCTTCCTGCGTTCTGTCTCTTGCTTTTTTAGCTTCAAAACGCTTCACAACCTTATTAAAGTTCTCTTCTTTTAACAAATAATCCGTGATGATATTGACACTATTTGCCTCCTGACGAGTGAAATCTATATACTGACCACAGGCTTCTAAAAGTGATTGGTCATCATCAAAAGCCTTCAATTTTCTGAGTTTTGCCGTTGTTTCATCCGCAAATTTTATCATCGTATTCTTGTTCTGTTCAATAGAATTGACGTTTTTGTTTTCAATTGCGGTGAACAAATAACTGTCCTGTTTATACATTTTGAAGAACAATAAATACGGCTGACGGTGATATTCGCTTACGGCACCCGCTTTTTCTGATTTCACATCAACTTTATCTTGATTTCCCTCTGTTAACGTAAAATTCTGCCTTTTTGCGTAATCTCTTTGTGCCACTATTAATCGTTTACTGGCTTGTTCTATCTTGTCAGATGCCAAATCCTGAGCTAATAAATACGCTTCCATTGCATCGTATGACTGTTCCGCAACTTCTTCCATGTTGATAATTTTGCCATAATCTTCCTTTAAAACGTAAGTATAAAGTTTAAGAAAATGCAAAACTGAATCACGAAGAGCTTTATCACCATTGAACGGCACGGCATAATTGATTTTTCTTGAAGCAAAGTCTATGTTTTGCAACATAGTTTGTCTCCGATTTTCAATTTTTCTGGCACTTTTATCGTGGGCAACCGCCGCCGAATAACTAAGGACATCCTTCTGAATTTGTTTGGAAAAACCTCCAATGTAAT
>JAYUIP010000985.1:0-1249 GCA_043765945.1 Arcicella sp. | reverse complement strand
TAAAAAACTGGTTGGCAAAATGTGCTCATGCCAATACTGAATTTGGTTCAGAAGTATTGGCATTAATCCCAATTGCAGCTAATACTTCACATTGGAAAAGATTTGTTTTTACAAAAGCCAGAGCAATTTGTTTTTTGTATGATACAAGGCTTAAATTTTTAGAAAACGGTCAAGATGTAGGCAAAGGGGCTCCAATGGCTTGTTCCATGATTTATTGGGGAGACAATTATTATAAGTTTTATGAAACATTTATCGAATATGGGGCAGTCGTGGATATTTCAAATTTAATAGATCAAAAAATTGGTTTAGACCGTAAAAAATTGGAATTATTCTATTGATAAACACAAAGGAGCATTAGAAGAAATAGTTTGGGAAAATACGGTGTAGCTCAGGAGCAAACAAAGGGTAATGTGGTAGATTTTTTTCATTTTGTTTTTGTGGATGATTGGTTGGTTGGAAATTAAGGAGTAATATTTTTCACTCATAAATATCTTTCCGATGTCCAAGAGCAACTACATCAATAACCAATTCAGTATCATAGATTTCATAAATTACACGGTAGTTTCCGATACGGATTCTGTAACCGTCTCTGCCTTGCAATTTCTTACAACCCGTTGGTCGTGGTTCATTTTCAAGCAGTGAAATGGCGTCAAAAATAGGCTCTGCGATGTTATCGGGCAATTTATCTAATTGTTTCTGAGCTTTTTTGGATAAAACAATCGTGTAATTAGACATTCTTGGCTTTACGGTTTTTCAGATAATCACTAAACAAAATCCGCTCACCATCATCTTCCTTTTTGGCTTTATCGTACAAGCGAATATCCTCCAATTCTTCGAGTTCCTCAATCATTGAGTCATATTCTTTAAGCGGAAGAACCACCAGTTTTTTACCAGCAGTATCAGTAATATATTGTGGATGTAATGCTGTCATGTTGTAATTTACTTTAAAAAACCAATTGCAGGTCTATTTTCATCAATTTCTTTTTCATTAGTAAGATAATCCAATGCCTCATACACATCGGCAAATTGCTTGTTATAATTTTGTTCTAATGCTGATATTTTTATATCTACCTTTTGAGGTTTCAATTTGCAACCTCAAACTTTTCCATTCCTCCTTTATTAGCTGAAACATAAAATCATCTGGAAACCTTTTGGCATTTCTCTTTACCGCAAGATTCAAGTTTTTAGTTAAGACTTCATACAATTCCGCAAGATCAAAATCTAACATCACTTTCTGTCCTCTAACTTC
>JAYUIP010000984.1:0-1250 GCA_043765945.1 Arcicella sp. | reverse complement strand
AGACATTTAGCGAAAAAATACGGCATCGAAATTCAGGAAACTGTGATGACGGATGAGCAATTATTGGCTCAGAATGAACGAGAAAGCCTTTTGATTGTGTTGAATTACGCTAAAAATTATTACCAAAACAATCTTTTTAAACACGATGAAGGGCAAGCCATTGGTTATCCTTACTTCAAAGAAAGGGGTTTTTCGGATAAAACTATCAACACTTTTGAGTTAGGTTACAGCCTCGAATCTTGGGATGCTTTCACGAAAGAAGCGTTGAAAAATGGGTATAGTTTAGAGGTGTTGGAAAAGGCTGGATTGACGATTGTTAAAAGCCCCCTACCCCCCGAAGGGGGAACTTCATTGTCCGAAAATTCGTCCGCAAAAGTTCCCCCTTCGGGGGGTAGGGGGCATTTCGACCGCTTCCGTAATCGGGTAACTTTCCCCATTCATAATGTTTCTGGGAAAGTGATTGCTTTTGGAGCGAGGATTCTGAAAACGGATAAGTCGCAGGCGAAGTATTTGAACTCGCCCGAGACGGAAGTTTATCATAAATCAAATGTTCTCTACGGAATTTTTCAAGCTAAAAATACCATTAGAACGAAAGACGTTTGCTATTTGGTGGAAGGATATACGGATGTAATTTCTTTGCATCAAGCTGGCATTGAAAACGTGGTTGCCTCCTCGGGAACGTCCTTAACAATTGAACAAATTCGGCTGATTGGACGATTTACGCAAAACATAACTGTTCTTTACGATGGTGATACGGCAGGTATAAAAGCCTCATTACGTGGAATGGACATGATTTTGGAGGAAGGATTGAATGTAAAATTAGTCGTTTTCCCAGAAGGCGAAGACCCAGACAGTTATGTGCAGAAGATTGGTTCTGAGGCATTTGTGAAACATATTCAAGAAAATGCAACCGATTTTATTACCTTCAAAGCTGAACTCTCTTTAAAAGAAGCGGGAGGCGACCCTTTCAAACGTGCCGAGTTAATTAAGGATATGGTCGGAAGTATTTCCAAAATTCCTGACTCCATAAAACGGTCAATATTTTTTCAGAAAACGGCAAGTTTGATGCAGATTGATGAACAATTGTTGATTTCGGAGAGTAATAAAATCACGATTGAAAGAGGGAGGCAAAAGGAAAAAGATCGAGAAAGAGACAATAATCGTCAGCGTTTGCAGAGTGATTTGCCGAAGGGCGTAACACTCAGTAAACCCAATCCAAACGTTAATTTGGGCGAAATGCCAAGTTTTTC
>JAYUIP010000983.1:0-1254 GCA_043765945.1 Arcicella sp. | reverse complement strand
TATCGTCTCAATAGAATCTATTTTTTATTGGCAATAATTGGTTCAATTGCTTTGCCTTTATTGAATGTTGTTGATTTTGTGAATCAACATCAAGAAATTAGTAGGGGAGAGGTAATAAAATATATTCCAGATTTGGGTTTTAAAGTTGATAATCAAATGATTACGGGCAGTAAAACTCAAATAAATGCTCTTCCAAACCCTAATATCTACTTTAATTTTTTAGATGTTTTTCAAGCCATTTTTCTTTCTGGGATGGTAGTTTTCTTGTGTAAATTAATGGTTCAAATCATTAGTATTTTTCGTTTTTTAAATATTTCTACACCTTTAACAATCAACCAAATCAAAGTCCGAAATCTATTAGGCGATGTGAGTCCTTTTTCATTTTTTAACTACATTTTTATCAATATCAATAAGCATTCTGAGGAAGATTTATCAGAAATAATTGCTCACGAATCCGCTCATGCTCGTCAATTGCACTCAATTGATGTGATGATGATTGAATTGTTTTGTGTGTTCTTTTGGATAAATCCTTTGGCTTGGATAATGCGAAAATTTCTAAAACAAAACCTTGAATTTTTGACCGATAAAACCGTGCTTGAATATGGTTTTGATGTTCGTCATTATCAATATAATTTATTAAAAATCAGTGGATTAAGTCCCATTGTTGTAAGCAATAATTTTAATTTTTCCGACCTAAAACTCCGTATTAAAATGATGAATAAAAAACGTTCCTCGAAACTACATCTAATGAAATATTTTCTAACAATTCCTCTGGGAGCAGTTTTGATTTTAGCATTCAATATTTCCAAAGCCAAGCCTTTTGATGTGAATAAAGGTGTAGCTGAGCATGTTAAAGAGATAATGGAAGTGGTGGAGTTTAAGGCGGAAATATTACCATTAATCGAAACAGAAAATGTTACTGACAATGAGCTATCTGAGGTTTATGTAGAGAATGATATAATAATTTCGGAACCAATAATAAAAGAAGAATTTGTCTCAACAAACAAGTTATCAACCTTTAATTTCATGGTTCAAGTGTTGGATAAAGTGACTAAAAAAGGGCTTGAAAATGCAGAGATACATATTTTTGGAGACACAAAAGTCTTCAAAACAAATTTTCAAGGCGTTTCAATTATTGAATTAAAACAACCGTTAGCAACTGGTGGAAAAACTTATGTAGTATTTGATTCAATAACCTTAAAAACTTGCCCATCGTATAAATTTTGGGTGAAATATAAGGACATTCAATCAGAG
>JAYUIP010000982.1:0-10865 GCA_043765945.1 Arcicella sp. | reverse complement strand
CCTCCAATTGAAATAAAATATAGTTCGTATAATCACGAAGGAAAGCGTAAAGTGCTAATAATCAGCGTTCCAGAAAGTAAAAATAAACCCCACGAAGCCATTGATGAACAAGGAAATCACATCATGTATGTGCGGGCAAACGATGAAACTACGCCCATAACCAAAGAAATGACCAAAATTTTGGATAAAGTTGATGACCAAGTGGACGAACAATTATTGGCTCAACCCAACGTGAAATTTTTAGTAAAATACCTCCGAAAAAATAACAAAATTACTTCCAAAGAATACGCAAAATTGGTGAATATCTCCGATTACAGAGCCAATAAATTACTGCAAGGATTGACCTATGGAGGGATTCTATTGATGTTGGCAAAGCAACAACCTACGCAGTTTGTTTTGAAAAAATAGATTTCGATTTTTGTTGTTTAATATTCGTTTAATAGACGACAAACTGATGGCATGACTTAAAGTTATGCAATCCGTAATAGAAACTTTTTACCTTCAAAAATTGTCTAAGGTTTATAACTAAATACAAAATATCATGAATTGGATTGCTTTAACCGATGTAAATCAACTACAAACCATCAAAGATGAATCATTTAATCAGCCTGTTTTACTTCTAAAACACAGCACAACTTGTTCAATTTCTAAAACTGCGTTGAACCGTTTAGAGCGTAATTGGAACCAAGAAAAAGTGGGAGAATTGAAGCCTTATTATTTGGATTTATTGCGTTTCAGACCTATATCGGCAGAAATTGCTTCAACTTTCAACGTAGAACACCAATCACCACAAGCATTAATTATTCAAAATGGCGAGTGTATTTACAACGCCTCCCACTTCGATATCTCTTTCGCTGAATTAGCCAACACAGTTGTGTCGTAAAAGATGAAACGCAGATGACGCAGATGCTTTCAGCAACGCAGATTTAAGAGGATTTAAGAAAGTGTCGAAATACAAAAGGTTTTCATAACACACAATAAAAAATCCCCTTGAATCTGCGTTGCCGAAGGCATCTGCGTCATATGCATTCCAAAATCTGACTCACCTTAACATTTTTTAACACCTCTATCCTTCACAAGCCAAACCTATTTCGTATTTTTGGTAACATTATTGTCTATTCAAAACTAAATCACATATCATTACATGGATAATTAGTCTTGAACATCTCAATGTGATCATGTATTAATTTGAAAAAATAAACTGTTAAAAATCCTCAATGAATAATTTTAAAAGAATCAACAACCTTACGGGTTGGGTCGTTTTTGCCATCTCCTTATTTGTTTTTACTGCCACCGTTGAGCGTACAGCCTCTTTTTGGGACTGTGGTGAATTTATTGCCTGTGCTTATAAACTCCAAGTTCCGCACCCTCCTGGGGCTCCATTATTTTTGTTATTAGGGCGAATGTTCTCGCTTCTGGCGGGGTCGGATGTCACGCAGGTTGCCTATTGGGTAAACATGATGTCGGTACTTTCGAGTGCCTTCACAATCCTATTTATGCACTGGACAATTGTAATGATTGGACGTAAGATTTATAATAAACCATTCTCAGAACTCTCAACGGGTCAGTCACTTACGCTTTTAGGTGCGGGTGTTATTGGTTCATTGGCGTATGCGTTTTCGGATACCTTTTGGTTCTCGGCGGTTGAGGCAGAAGTTTATGCGATGTCGTCATTCTTTACGGCTTTAGTGGTTTGGGCGGCTTTCAAGTGGGAATTAATCAAGGATGAAGCAGCGGCAAATCGTTGGTTGATTTTAATTGCGTACATCGTTGGTCTTTCAATTGGAGTCCACTTATTGAACTTAGTGACGGTACCAGCTTTGGCGTTGATTTATTATTTTAAGAAAAATGAAAACCCAACTTATAAGGGCGGCTTCATTGCCCTTTTGGCAGGTTTAGTAATCTTGGGAATTATTAACTCACTAATCATTCCAGGCATTCCCTCAATGGCATTTCAGTTTGAATTATTGTTCACGAACGGTCTTGGGTTGCCTTATGGTGTGGGAGTTTCAGTATTTTTAATCGTTTTTGTGGGTGCTTTGGTTTGGGGCGTTCGCTATTCCATCCAGAAAGGAAAAGTTAATTTGAACATTGGTTTGCTTTCGTTAGTCTTTGTTTTGATTGGCTATTTGTGCTACACCTTGGCTTTGGTTCGTTCAACTTACAACACGCCAATCAACGAAAATGACCCAAGTAATATCTTGAATTACGTGAAATATTTGAAGCGTGAACAATACGGCGAGCGTTCATTGTTATACGGACCCATTTATACTGGAACCGTTGAAAGTGTGGAACAGGGCAATCCAGTCTATAAAATGAAGGATGGCAAGTATGAAGTTTACGACCATAAATCAACATACATATATTCAAAAGACGGACAAATGTTGTTGCCTCGGGTGTATAGCCCAACCCCTCAACACATTCAACTATACGAAGAAATGTTAGGATTAGCAGCGGGCGAAAAACCAAGTTTTGGTGATAATTTGCGTTTCATGTTTACCCACCAAATGGGACACATGTATATGCGTTATTTCCTTTGGAATTTTGTGGGGCGTGAAAGTGATGTGCAAGATGCGGGCGTGATTGATTATACTCGTAAAGGAGAATTACCCGAACTATTAGCTAAAAATAAAGCCCGTAATAATTACTTCTGGTTGCCTTTGATTTTGGGTCTAATGGGTTTTGTACTGTTAGTTCGTAAAGGTGAAAAAGACTTTTTGACTACTACTTTGATGTTCCTCTTAACGGGATTAGCCTTGGTAGTTTTCCTGAACTCACCACCATCAGAACCCCGTGAGCGTGATTACATCTACGTTGGTTCTTTCTATTTCTTCGGACTTTGGATTGGTTTGGGTGTGATGCAATTAGCGGAATTATTGGGTAAATTTATTAAAAATCCACTGGTTACAGGTGTGGTTGCAACCGTTGTAACTGCCGTGGTTCCTATTATTTTAATTCAACAAAACTGGGACGACCACGACCGTAATCACCGTTATCAGCAAGTAGATTTTGCCAAAAACATGTTAAATTCTTGTGCAAAAAATGCGATTCTGTTCACTGGAGGTGATAATGATACCTTCCCATTATGGTATGTGCAAGAGGTTGAAGGTTACCGCACCGACGTAAGAGTTTGTAATCTTTCGTTGTTGGGAACGGATTGGTATATCGACCAAATGAAACGCAAGACGTATGAATCGCAACCTTTGCCTGTATCAATTCCAGAAGACTTATTAAGAGAATTGGTGAACGAGCAAGTGATGTATTATGAAAATCCTAATGTGAAGGATGGTATTAATCTTCAGGAATACATAAAATTAATCAGAGATAACAGCGATGCAATCAAAGTGCCTTTGCAGGATGGTTCATCGGCAAATACATTACCAACTGAAAATCTTTTCTTGCCGATTAATATTGAGGCGGTGAAAAAGGCAGGGTTTGTTCCCAAAGATTTAGAACCTTATTTGACCGACCAAATGGCTTGGTCGGCTGGAAAAACGGGTATTATGAAACCTGAATTAGTTCAATTAGACATAATTGCTCAGAATGCCGCAACGGGTTGGGAACGTCCCATTTATTTTGCAACTACTCTACCACAAGCGAGTTACCTAAATTTGAAAGAATATATGCAAATGGAAGGATACGCTTACCGTTTGATGCCTTTCAAAGTGCCAGGAGCAAAAGACGGAATTGTGAACTCGGATATTATGTACGATAACTTAACAAAAAATATGTTTTGGCGAGATTTAGATAATCCAAAAACGTATTATCATTCGGATTTTTATCTCCAAGTTCCCATTGTGACGGCTCGTTTAGCTTTCTTGCGTTTGGTGGATCAATTAATCCGTGAGGGAAAATTGGCGAAAGCAAAAGCGGCATTGGATTTCTGTATGAAAAAAATGCCCGATAATACGATTCCTTTCGACCAATTGTCTGCAAATTTTGTTTCGTTGTACGTGGCGGCGGGAGATACTAAAAGTGGTTTGAGGATTGCTGACGTGATGATGAATCGAAATAATAAATCGTTAGATTATTACATGAACGACCGCAGAAACAGCGATAGCCGTGATATTCAGTCGGCACTCTACGAAATGCAAATCATTGTGGAAGGCTTGAAAAATGCAAAAGTGCCAGAAGCAACGAAGTATGAGGCAATGATGCAGAAACAGATTGCGAGGGCGAATTCGTAAGTTTGGTTATGTTTATTTGGAACTGGTTATTGGTTGTTGAGGGTACTAATCCCCCAACAACCAATAACCAGTTCCTTTTTTTAATACCCCGCATCAATAATCTTTCTCGCCTCCTCATTACCCTCTAAGTTATTGATAATCACCTCATTCAAGATTTTCTTAGCCGCTTTTCTATCAGTAGTATTTTTTTTCATTAATGCCAAAGCCTCATAAAATTTCCCTGGGTTTGCATATAGATTTGTCTGTTGAGAAAGGGCTTGGAAATATTGAATGGCTTTGTCATATTTCTGTAATCTTAAAGCCGTAATCCCTGCAAATTTTGTTGCTTCACTATCACTATTTTTTCGTTGTAAAATATCCTCAAAAATCTTCTGGGCACCGTTTAATTTCTTTTCATTAAACAAACGCAATCCCATTTGTAAACTATCTGCATTCCCATCCATTTTCACGGGTAGGTTTTCAAAATGTTCTTGGATATACACATCCGCAAGAATCTCAGCATTTGAAGTGGCTGTTTGCGAAAACCACCAAAATCCTAATACTAAAATCACCGATGCTGCCAAACCTGAAGCCCAAATCATTGGTTTAATTTTCCGAACAGGACGACTTGAAATATCTTTTCGTAAATTATCAAATTGTTCTTTCCGTTTTTCATTTGCCAGTTGTTTTGAAGCCGTGTGAACATTAGCATAAAAAGCAAATTCTTTTATCAGTTCCTTATCCGTAGATAGCTGACTTTCAAATACTTGTTTTTCCTGAAGGCTCAGTTCGTTGTTTAAATATTTTTCAATTTGTTCTAACATTTTTGTAGTTTTTTGTGTGGTTGGTATTTCATTCTATTAACTTTTATACATTCCTTTCAATTTATCCATACATCTCAAACGGCTAACTTTTGCTACATTTGAGGATTGATAACCCAGTTCATCGGCGATTTTACTGTCCGAAAATCCTTCACCCCAAGCCATTAACATTTGCTGGCATTTATCTCCCAATAATTTTATTTTACCTTTCAATACCTCCACTTCATGATCAGAAATTAGTTTTTGTAAAGCACTTTTAGCATCATCGGGCATTGACAAAATCCAATTTTGAATCGGTTGGGCTTCATGGACGCTCATTTTATTAGTCGTGGTTTTACGAAGAAAGTCAACACATTTATTGGAAAATATTTGATAGAGGTAAGTCTTCACGGAAGATTTGCCTTCAAAACGCTTGTTTCTGACGTTTTCGATGAATGCTAAAATAGTGTCAGTATATAAACTGGCAGCCTCATCTTCCGAAAGTTTGTGTTTGAAAGTAGCATCTTTAATGAAGTAAAAAAACTGTTCGTAGAGTCTATTTTCCGTATTCCTTTGAAGAACACCGTCGCCAATAATTCCATGTATAATATTTTCGTCAGGTAAGAAATTATGACTAAATAGGCTCATTTTATGAAGAAGTTAGTTTGAAATTTGAGGAATTTCTTGGCGGTAGTTCTGTAAATATAGGGAATTTTGTTTTTAAGAGGCTATTTTCTGATGATTTTAGTTTTAAGAAAAAAGACGACACCCTTCAAAAGGGTATCGTCCTTAAAAACAGGGAGGTCAATTTTAACAGAAAATTACTTTTTGCCAACTTTTTTCCCTTCTTCCACAGCAATAATTTTCAGGTATTGTTCCACATCCAATTTCTTGTTTGCCAGAATCTTTTTGTCCTTATCCAAGAAAATTAAATTGGGGTAAACTGTTGTGTTAAAATTATTGGAGAAATCTGTCATCGTATATGAATCATAAACATTTATGAACCTCTGAGCCTTGAATTCCTTGATAAAATTCAGCCATTTTTTCTTATCTCTCGTACCGCAAGCCAAATAGACTTTCACCCCTTTTATCGATAGTTTTGGGTATTCATCCAACAGTTTCTTTGTCGTTTCCTGACAATGATGGCACTCGGGGTCATATATCATCACGAGCGTATAATTAGCCTTCACGCCATACAGAGGTGTATAAACGTCCAACGTATCAGTCATGTCCATGTTCAAAATCTTGTTGCCAAGCATGACTGGTTTCATCTTGGTGACATACTCTTTATTACGACGAATGGACGAAGTATCCCAACCAGAATCAACGTCTTTGATGATGTATTTTTCTGCCACATGGATGTAAACCCCTTCACGTCCCATGATTTCGGGAGCAATAAATTTTTGGGCAAATTTACCCACAACATATTTTCTTAAATCCGACTTCCGAGGCGTTTTTGCAATGATTAAATCAGCAATTTGGATGATGGTATCGGGTTCAAAAAAGCTAATATTTTTGAGATAGGTATCCATTTTCTTACCCACAAAAGGCGTTCGCAACATTCGCTCGTCCGATAGATTAATGTTATCCCAATAATGCTTAAAATAATAATTTGATTGATTAATTGTATCTTGTAGAGTGGCTTTTTGCGGTAAAGGTGGCACTTCAATTTCTTCCCCCGCTTTGAGAATATTACTCGTAAAAGTTCCTTCATGAGCCTTTGTATATTCCTTTTGAAATTTCTCTAATTCATTGTAGATCAATCGTTTTTGAGTATCGTCTGCCCCTTTAAGTTTCTGAGCTTTTATGTTTACCTGACTAATAAAATCTTGGAATAATTTTGCTTCAACTGAACCAGTGATTTTCAAATTATTGGTATAATCAGCCGTATCAGTTTCCATATAAAAAATTTGGTCATTGATAATCACATCAAAAATCCGACTTCTGCCCATTGCTACTACATAAAATCCTTGGGGTAATTTCTTTTTACCTTCAAAAATCGCAACTCCCGAAGCATTCACTTTGGCAGTATCTTGGGAAAGAAAAGTATCTTCGTAATGATGAACTAAATAAAGCGTTGAATCTCGTAAACCTTTGATTTTGAGTTCGATACGATGTTGAGAGAAAGCATTTTGGGAAATAAAAAATAAGAAAATTAGGGCGATACTTTTTTTCATTGGGAACGTTATATGGATAATATTTGGTTTTATGACTATGACGAATTTAGGAAGAAAATAGTTGAAAAGTGAATGCTTGAAGGGTTTTAACATTCATTAACAAAATAAGAAAGGTTGTAAAATTCTCAAAAAGGTTTATTTTTGTATGCAGTGATACAGATTTGCCAATTTTTGAAAAATTGGCAAATCTCCGAAAATAAAATAAAAATGCCAGTTCAGAAAGTAACCAGAGAGGAAATACTCTCAAAATCATTAGAAGTTTTTCGTCATCGAGGGTATCATAATACTTCAATGAACGACCTCTCGAGTGCCGTAGGATTACTGAAAGGCAGTTTTTATCATTATTTCGATAGCAAAGAAACCTTGATGAAAGAAGTTTTATCAAGTGTAAATATGATTTTAGTAAATCATGTTTTCCCAATTGCTTATGATGAATCTCTGCCCGTTCATGAGCGTATGGAAACCATGTTGAAGCGTTTTTCAAAAGCCGTTTTTAGTGTAGATGGCGGTTGCATTGTGGGGAATACGATTTTAGAGACAGTTAATCTATATCCTCAATTTAAACAAATTCTTCAAGAAATCATCACGGGTTGGACGGACGCATTAACCCATCTTTATGCTCAATCATACTCGCCCGAACAAGCTCAAAAATTAGCTGAACAAACCGTTATGGAATACGAAGGAGCCATAATGTTCTCTAAACTCTATGGAAAAAGTCATTTCTACAAAGATTGTTACATCAGAACTCTCGAAAGACTCACCAAGATTTAAGTTTTCCCCATTTACTTTATATTTCGCTAATTCCTTGATAATGCCGCTTTTTTTGCTGGAAAATAGGAGGCAATCATCGTGATAATTATTACTACCAAAGCCGTAAAAAAGAAATCAGAAAACTGCATTTTTACGGGATAAGCATCAATCAATGCTCCTTCAATTCCCATTGAAATTAATCCATAATTTTGTTGTAAAATACATAAACTGTATCCCAAAATTAAGCCTACAATTGCTCCTGAAAACGCCACAATTGCTCCTTCCGAAATAAAAATTTTTTGTATCATTCCACGATTTGCCCCAATGGCAAAAAGCGTTTTAACGTCCTCTTTTTTCTCAATCGCTAACATCGAAAGTGAAAAGAAAATATTGAAACTGGCAATGCCGATAATGAAGGTAAGAGTAAGAAAAACAAAGAGTTTTTCAATCTTAATTGCCCTCAAAAGACTTGCGTGTTGTTCATCCTGATTTTGAACAATAAAAGCTGTTCCAAGGGTTTGTTTTACATCCTCTTGAATATTTGTAATCTCTTCATTATCAATTACTTGTACTTCCAAAGAAGTTCGTTCATCGTTATATTCAAACAAATTTTGAGCGAAAGTTAATGGAGCAAAAATGTAATTATCATCGTATTGTTGTTCAATTGCAAAGACTCCCGAAGGCATTAAACTCATTTTATTGAAGGCTTCGGAAGACGTAAAATCAATGGTTTTTGACTTGGTATTTCTTGGAAACCAAACTTCCAAAGGCGTATAGAAAGCATCCACATCAATACCCAACGTTATGGCAACACCTGAACCCACAATTGCCTGAGAAATACCGTTTTCTTTGAGATTTAACTTACCATCAATCAAGGATTTTTTAAGCCTTTCTTGTTTCAAAAAATTATCATCAACGCCCTTCAAATTCACCACCATTTGAGCATCCCGATACCGCACTAAAACGTTTTCTTCGATTACTTGATTTATGTTTTTTACGCCCTCAATTTTACTTAATTTTTGCAATAATTCAGGAGGGCAATTAAAGTTTTTTCCAATTTTTGGGCTAATTTTCAAATCCGCATCAAAACTTTTGTAAAGGCTTCGTTGAAAATCTTCTAAACCATTAAAAACCGACAAAACCACCACCAAAGCCATTGTTCCAACACCAACGCCCAACATCGAAATGATGGAAATAAGCGAAATAAACGATGTTTTCTTGCGAGAGAAGAAATATCTTTTGGCTATATAAAAGGGAAAGTTCATGGTTTGGTTGGCAGTTTTATAGTTGGCATGAAACAATTGGATAATTGAATTTCAAAATGTGATATAATTGCCTATCATTCACTGATGTTACGCAGATAGATTGTTAAGGTTAAGCATCTCCGATGCTTAACCTATTATTTACATACTTTCTACAAAAGTTATACTTCTCGTATGTTTGTTAAAAATTTTATTTTGAAAATAAAGGGTAAAAACTGAACTTAGAATAATGAAAAGGAGAGACATTCGGCTTCAAAGCAACTTTTGATAGTATGCTGTTTCGGAGAGCTTCCCCTTTTCAGAGTTCTAATAAATTCAGGACAGTACACAAGACCTTTCCACAAAGGGAAGCAGTCAGCATCCACGAGAACAGTTTGGTTCTCTTTATTTCAAAAGAAAATGAACTCAACCCTTATCATTACCCGTCAGCACGTTGGTATAGACATCAGTAAAGACAGTTTTATGGCTTGCATAGCCTTTCAAAAATCTGACTTATCTATCCAAATTAAGAGTACAAAAAAGTTTGATAATAACCTTGTTGGTTATGAAAAATTACAAACTTGGATGACCTCTTTTATTCATCCTGAACTATCCATGAGTTTGACGATGGAGGCTACGGGTGTTTACTATGAAAATTTAGCGTACTATCTTTTTGAGAAGAAAATGACGGTAAATGTTCTGTTAGCCAAACAGGTCAAACATTATGCACTTTCTTTGAATATTAAGACAAAGACTGATGAATCGGATGCCAAAGTGATAGCCCAAATTGGGCTTGAACGTAAACTCAGAGCATGGAGTCCATCAAGCCCTATTTTACGGGATATTAAGTTATTAGTGCGTGAAAGGGAGGATTTAATGGACGAAAACAAGGCTATCAAAAACCAGTTACACGCCCTCAATCACTGTAAAACACCCCCTAAAAACATCATTGACCGTCTTACTAAACGGATTGATTTCATTAATCAACAGTTACTGGAAATCGAACAAGAAATCAAGACAACCGTACAAACCGACCCAACATTAGATGAAAAAATTAAAAATGTTTGTACCATTAAAGGGGTCAGTTTTATAACCGCCATTATCGTTGTTGCCGAAACAAACGGCTTTGCTTTGACCTCAAATCAACGACAATTAGTCAGTTATAGTGGTTATGATATTGTTCAAAATCAGTCAGGAACCAGTTTAAATAGTAAAACAAAAATTTCAAAAAAAGGCAACAAGCGAATCCGAAAAGCCTTGTATTTTCCCGCTATTTCCGCCAGCCAACATGACCCTAAACACAAGGCGATTTATACAAGAATACACCAAACAACAACCATTAAAATGAAAGGAGCAGTCGCTATTCAACGCCGCTTACTAATCCTAATTTATACTATTTTTAAAAGTAACGTACCTTACGATGAAAATTATCAAACCAATAAAAAGACAAATGACGATAAAAAAATTAGGCAGAGCCAAAATAAAACCGTCGAAACGATAGAAAATTGTCCTGCCTAAACTGCATAGTCAATCAATGACTTGCTTAATTTAGACAAAATTAATAAAAAAAATGTACCCTTTACTATTGACTTTTAACACAGTACCTCCGAAGTTTGCCACTACATTTCACCGTTTTCTACAAAGGTTTAACCTCTCCGAGGTAAAACTTGATATAATTTCGGAGAAGCGGAACGCCGCCCGATTTAACCTTTGTAGAACTAAAATAATATC
>JAYUIP010000981.1:0-1255 GCA_043765945.1 Arcicella sp. | reverse complement strand
AATGCTGATAAACCAATTTTTCGTTCAACGGCTGGTTCGATAACGGCTGGTATAATGCCAATGTTTAATTCCGATAGTTTGATGGATGAGAACTTAGTTGCCAAGCAATAATCCGTGGCGGCGGCAAGTCCAACGCCCCCCCCTACTGCCTTTCCTTGTACCCTTCCGATGATAATTTTAGGACATTTTCGGATAGAATTAATAATTTTTGCAAATCCGTTAAAAAATATTTTACCCGATTTTTCGTCCTCAATTTGTAATAATTGGTCAAAATCTGCCCCCGAACAAAAAGTACGTTCTCCGCCACTTTGCAGAATAATCACTTGCAGGTCTGAACGTTCTCCCAACGTTTCTATGGTAGAAGCCAATTCTTCCAATAATTTAATTGGCATAGAATTAGTGGGTGGATTACTAAAAATGACCTTCGCCACGCCCTCCTGACCCTCCTCAACAATAACTGACCCCGATGAAATAGCTTGCATAATGAAAATATTTTAAGAAATTAGAGCATAAAATTAAGACATATCGCTGAATTATGAGTTATGAATTATAAGTTTTCATTATCACTAAGGTAACAAGACCCTAAGTTTGAAAGGATGAATTTAACACCGTGGAAGTTACAATTCTCAACAACATTAATGCTTAAACTATTTTTCTCGTAAAATCGTAGGTATATAAAAACTTTGTGTCTTTAAGTCTTAGTGGCACCAACCATCATCAACAATCAAATTAAAATGTACAAATCAGAACAATTAACATTAGTCCGTCAATCTGCCAAAGATTTTGCCGAACGTTTTATTCGTCCACACGTAATGGAGTGGGACGAAGCTCAAACTTTTCCTATCGAATTAATGCGTCAATTGGGCGAACACGGATTTCTGGGGGTACTCGTTCCCGAAGAATATAACGGAGCGGGTTTAGGGTATCAAGAATACGTATCCGTTATTGACGAAATATCACAAGTTTGTGGCTCAATTGGTTTGTCAGTGGCTGCTCATAACTCTTTGTGTACCAATCATATACTACAATTTGGCTCAGCTTCTCAGAAAGAACTATACCTGCCCAAACTTGCCACGGGACAATCAATTGGTGCTTGGGCTTTGACGGAAGCAAACACAGGTTCGGATTCTGCCCGTATGATGTGTACTGCCACAAAAGAAGGCGATGAATACGTTTTGAACGGTTCAAAAAACTGGATTACGCACGGAAAATCGGGCGATGTGGTGGTCGTAATGACTCGCACGGGAGAAGTTGG
>JAYUIP010000980.1:0-1257 GCA_043765945.1 Arcicella sp. | reverse complement strand
TTGCCTTGGCAAAATAAAATATTCAAAATATCAACAACTAACAAAAAAAGGGCAAATGAATCAAATCATTTGCCCTTTTCCATATCTAAAAATCCCTACAACATCTCTAACTCTCGTCTCTTATTCACTCTTGCTGATACAACAATACTGACTTCGTATAGTGCTAAGAGTGGCAAAGTTACTAATAATTGAGAAATCATATCGGGTGATGGCGTAATGATTGCTGCCAAAATAAGAATCACCACAATGGCATGACGACGATATTCACGCATGAAAGCGGGGGTCAGTACTCCCACCTGCGAAAGCACGAAAGCAATCATCGGTAATTGAAAAGTTACGCCACAAGCCAAAGTCATCGTGGAAAGCAAAGAAAGATAATCACTAATGTCATATTGATTTTGAATAGATTCGTCTAATTTAAAGTTTGCCAAGAAATTAATTGCCATTGGTGAAACTACGAAGTAACCAAAGGCAACGCCCGTAAAAAACAGAATTGATACCCAAAATACGGCTCCTGTTGCTGCTTTGGCTTCTTTCATCTTTAAACCAGGTTTTACAAATCGCCAAATTTCCCAGAAAAAATAAGGGAAAGCAAACAACAAACCTACCATGATTGACTGAGTAAGGGCGAACATAAATTGCCCCGAAACTTCACGATTTTGTAAAATAAAATCAGCTTGCTTAAAGCACAAACCTTCTACGCCCGTTGCATCCGCTAATTTACAAAGCATTCTATTGGTCCAGAAAGTGGATTTTGAAGGAGCCATAATGATACCTCCAAATATTTCTTTTTGAAAAATCCACGCTACAATCGTAAACACCAAAATTGAACCTACTGAGCGGATAATATGCCAACGGAGTTCTTCGAGGTGGTCAAGGAAGGACATTTCTTTGCCTTCGGTTTCGTCTAATTCTTGTTCAAATTCTTGGTCTAATGCCATGTGTGTATTTTCAGATTTAGAAAGTTCTTTACTGTATCAACTACGACTTTCTTCTAATTTCGGATTTAAAAACGTCTTAGATGCAAATTTACATCAAAAACACAAAAAACCCTGACAACATTCACGATTGTCAGGGTTTTGAGTTAAATCGTCGATAAATTCTACTCCAAAAGTAAAGTCTTTACACTAACCTTCGATTCTTGTGAGGAAGAAACATTATTTACTTTCAATAAATATCGTCCTCTCGGTAAAGTCTGAATATTCAATTGCATTTCATTATTTCCAACATCCACTCGTTGACTTTTTTGGGTGAAAA
>JAYUIP010000979.1:0-1258 GCA_043765945.1 Arcicella sp. | reverse complement strand
ACTTTTATAATCCTTCAAATTACATTCAAACGGCTGGTTTTGCTGAAATGCGGGTTGATAGCGGCAAGTATAAATTCGATCAAATGATGGTCTTAAATTTTCCAATGCCCGTGGAAGTTTTAAAAGCAATGGCGGATAAAATTGTAAAAACTAATCTTGATAGCCGAGACAATGCCAGTGCCGATGAAGCAGAGGACAAAGAGCATCTAATGTCAAAATTAGCCAATATTTTAGGAGGTAAAACCATTGACGCATTCGAGCGAAGACTGAAAAATGAACACGTACCCCTGCATACCATTAATGCCAAATTGAATACCACAATGGTCATTTCCAAAGCAAATTTGCGGTATTCTGAACAAGCATCGTCCTTTTATTCAGTGGGTAAATTGAGCATTGCCAGCATCGGAGGAACGGATATTAATTCGGAAATTGAGGGTATGGTTGAAATTAAAAAAACCGCCGAAGGGGATGAATTTTACTTGTACTTAGAACCTTCAACGGATGTTTGGTATTTCATGGGATATTTAAAAAATGAAATGGGCGTTATCTCGTCCGACGGTGAATTTAACAATGCCGTAGCCGCCAAATCGAAGGGCGTTAAAAAGGGAAGTGGCAAAAATGCCTACGCTTTCTTAGGCGTTGGGGCAGAAGAAAAATTTGCCTTTACTGAACGTTTCAGTGATTCGTACAGAACCAAAACCGAGAAGGGCAAAAAGGTCGTGAAAAAGGATGAAGTGAAAAAAGACGAGAAAAAGAAGGAGGAAGTGAAGGAAGGGTTTTAAATTTGTGATGTGAAAGACATTCAACCCATCATACAAGAGTTTACGGAACAAGCCAAAGCACATTATGGCGACCGTTTATCGAAGATAATTCTCTTCGGTTCATACGCTCGTGGAGAAGCTAATGAGGATTCTGATGTGGATTTGATGTTATTATTGAATGATGATGACGTTTCTTCAAATAATGAAAAAACACAAATTTTTGATATATCCTGGTCGTTGTTTATGAAATATAGTATTATCATTTCAGCCTTACCCGTTTCACTCAAAAAGTTTATTTCCACTAATAAAGCCCTTTATCGTTTTATAAAGAAAGAAGGCATTTATTTATATGAATGATTTGGAAGAAGGATTCTTGAAAGCATACGATACGTTAGAATCTGCAAAAGTTCTTATAGAAACAGGATTTGAATCTGGTGCTGTCAATAGAATTTATTATGCTTATTTTGGGCAGTTAGAGGACTATTATTTCAGAAAGA
>JAYUIP010000978.1:0-3875 GCA_043765945.1 Arcicella sp. | reverse complement strand
CAGTCACTGCGACTGTTGGTTTGAATTTCACACCGTTCATTATCAAAGTCATTGTATCAGCCGTTGCTTTACATGGACCTGAACCGTCTGGGTCGTTTGTACAGATAATCAATTTAACCGTTCCTATCAACACATCTGCTAATGATGAGCGATAAGTGGCAGTTGGAGATAATGGATTATCAAAAGAACCTGAACCTGTCGTCTTCCAAACGATGCTGGTTGCAGCACCTCCGAATGTTCCAGCTAATTTATATATTTTCTCTGCACAAATTGTTGCATCTGCACCTGCACTTGCGGTTGCTGGTGTTTTAGCACAATCTTTTGGCGTACAATCCGTGTTGATATAAGTATTGATTACGCCTGGGGCAGAATAACATCCCGTTCCAGTTTTCTCAAACACATAATACGTTCCTGTTCCTGCTGCGTTCGGATTTGAAACCAATGGAGATGTTGGCAACACACCTGTATGATATTCAAATGAACCTCCTGCTGATAATGTTGACGTTACACCCGATGCTAAATCCACTGTTAAGAATGGACAAACGTTGTTCAAGTTTTTCGTAGTAGGTGTTTTAATACCTACTCCTACGGTCACTGTGATTTCGTTTGAACGTCCACTTTCACACTTGTCTAATTTACAGATAGCTGCATATTTAGTGGTGGCATTTGGTTTTGCCGTAATTACGTTTCCAACCTGTCCATCATTCCAGATGATTGTACCCGCACAATTTGTAGCAGTCAATGTAATTTGAACTCCTTGACAAATTGACGTTGCACTACAAGTAATTGATGGTGCTGGTGGATTACCCACGTTTACCGTTGCTACACTTGATGATGACGATGTACAAGTTCCAACCGTACAAGTGGCAGTATAATCAGTAGTTCTCGTTAGAGTAGCCGTTACGATTGCTCCTGTTTGACCATCTGACCATTTAACTATTCCTTCACAACCCGTTGCTACTAAAGTAATTGTGCTTCCTGAACAAATTGTACTCGTTGCACATGAAATGGTTGGTACTGACGGAATTGTTACTGTCACCGTTACTTTATTCGATTCTGGGCTATTACAAGTTCCTTGCTTACATATCGCTGAATACATTGTTGTTGCGTTTACGGTTTCAGAAAGCGTTGTTCCTGCTTTACCATTCGACCAAACCACCGTTCCTGCCGTACAACCCGTTGCAGTCAATACTACGGTTCCTCCCGCACACACACTTGGTGGAACTGAGGTTACAGTTGGTGCGTCTGGCGTGCCAACTTTCACCGTTACAGGCTCAGATGTTTTCGCTTCTCCACAACCATCAACCGTACATTTCACTGAGTAAATCGTCGTTACAGTTGGTTTAACTGTAATACTTGCCGTTACTGCTCCGTTGCTCCATAATAAAGTTCCGTTACAATTATTAGCCGTTAATACTACTTCCGCACCTGCACAAATTTGGGTGTTGGTTGGTGTAATATTTGGCGTTGTTGCTCCTGGTAATACTGTTACTTTCACCGTTGCCGAAGCATCCTTAGCACAAGCTACTCCTGAACAAGTGGCAGTATAGTCAGTTGTTTCAGTTGGCTTTACTTTGATGCTTGCACCCGTTGAGCCGCCTGTCCATGTGATTGTTCCAGTACATCCTACTAATGTCAATGTTGTTTCAACACCTGCACAAATTCTTGGGCTACTTGCCGAAGCCGTCAAGTTCAACACAACCGCTGGATTAACCGTGATTGTTTTCTCGTTTGATTTAGGACTCTCGCAC
Source organism: Arcicella sp. (assembly GCA_043765945.1). Taxonomy (GTDB): domain Bacteria; phylum Bacteroidota; class Bacteroidia; order Cytophagales; family Spirosomataceae; genus Arcicella. The sequence continues at coordinate 2,124 of JAYUIP010000978.1, read as the reverse complement.
GTAGCTGTCGTACAAGTTGCTGAATAAGTTGTTGTAGTTGTTGGTCTTACAGTAATTGTAGTTCCTGTACTTCCATCTGACCATTTAACCGTTCCAGTACATCCTGTTGCCGATAAAGTAACGCTTTCGCTTGCACAAATCTCAGTCTTAGGACATGAAATTACTGGTGCTGGACCTGCTACATTTACTTTAATTGCTAATTCATTTGATATATCTGAACTACAAGTACTTGACTCGCATCTTGCTGTATATTTTACGTCAGTCGTTGGAGTTATCGTTCTTGGTGAACCAGTTATACCATCCGACCATTTTACCGTTCCACTACATCCGTTGGCAGTTAATGTTACTGAATTACCAGCACATATTGTTAATCTATCAGCTGTAATTGTTGGCTTAGCAAAATCCGTTACTGTTATATTTCTCTTAATTGAAGTTGCACTAACACACGTTCCAATGGTACAAGTTGCAGTATATGAAGTTGAAACCAATGGCTTAACCGTAACAACTGCTCCTTTCTGTCCATCCGACCAAGTGATTGTTCCATCCAAGCAACCATTTGCTGATAATTCAACCGTTGAACCTGAACAAATTGTCGAAGTTCCTGAACTTACAATTGGTGGAACTGGACTTGCAACCTGAACCGTTACTGGTGCTGATCTATCCGAAGTACAAGCAATCGTAGAACAAGTGGCATAATATGTTGTCGTTGCAATTGGCTTAACAATGATTGTAGCCCCTGTTAAAGTTTTACTATCGAAATACCAAGTTACTTTTCCAGTACACCCTTCCGCTGTTAAAGTTGCTTCTGCACCCGCACAAACCGTTAAATCTGTTGTTTTGATGGTTGGAACTATAACTGGTTTCACCGTTAAAACGAAAGGTGTTGATGGCTCACTCGTACAACCATTGAAAGTACAAGTAACTGTATATGTGCTTGTTATAGTTGGGAATACCGTAATTGTAGTAGTTTCCTGACCAGTACTCCATTTCACTTGACCATTACAATTCATGGCAGTCATTGTGATTGTTTCACCTGGGCAAATCTCTGCTTTCTTACAAACAATTTCAGGAGCCTTTGGATTTGGTGTAACAATTACATCAACTGATGCCACGGCACTCACACACTCAAACTCTTTACAAACTGCTTTATAAGTCTGCGAAGTAGTCGGTGTCACCGTAATCTGTGGAGTAGTTTGCTTTAATGGTGTTTGCCATTCAACGACTCCTTCGCAACCTTTTGCGATTAACGTAGTAGATTCTCCCGCACAAATCTTGCTTGGTGAAGCTGATAATAATGGTGAATCCACCACAATCACTTTCACTTCTACTGCATTTGAAGATTCACTCTTACAATCTCCTTTCTGACAATAAACGGTATAAGTTTGGTTGGTCTTGGGACTTACTGTGATACTACTTGTTGTACCACCGTTACTCCACACAAATGATGAACCTACACAACCCGTTGCTGTTAAAGTTGCTTCGCCTCCCAAACAAATAGTCTTCTGAGTACATCCGCAAGCAATAACTGGTTTATCTATGTCACAAACAAATGTTGAATTAATATCAACTGCATCGTCATCATCTTCATCAGGTTTTGTTGAAGCATTGCCTGGTGTTGAATCTGGATCTTTTTGATCTGATTTACTAACTTCTGCTAAGTTGGTAATTTTACCTGCCAAAGCAACTTTTGCTTTGAAAGTGAATACTGCCGTAGCTCCTTTGGCGATACTTGCCGCTGTTCCAGTCAATACGCCTGCACTTTCAGTTAAAGTTGACGAACTCACATAAGTTAATCCTGTTGGTAATTTATCTTTTACTTCAACATTAGTCGCCGTGTTTGGTCCTGAGTTCAATACAGTAATCGTATATTCAATCTCATCACCTGTGTTTACTACTGATTTGCTAACGGTCTTCGTTAAACTCAAATCAGCAATATCAACCACTTTAAGTGTAACTGTTGAAGTATTATTTGCTAATTTAGTTGGGTCTTCGTTTCCACCTGAAATCGTTGCAGTATTAACTACTGAACCTTTTTGACCTAAACTTACTTGAATCAATAAAAATTTGTTTGAACCTTTCGTTAAACTTCCAATCGTCCAAACACCCATTGTACTGTTATATTCT
>JAYUIP010000977.1:0-10908 GCA_043765945.1 Arcicella sp. | reverse complement strand
GATTATTACCAGGACAAACGCCAACCAGACCAACGGGAGTAGCCACGCCAAACGGACAACCATACAAAACGGCTCCGTGGAATTATCTTGGAACGGAAGTCATGCCAGCGGGTGGTTATCTATCAACGGTTGTGGATTGGGTTTTGGTATCGTTGAGAACGGACTCATTAACAACCACGCCAACTCTCAGAGCGGCAGGTTTACTGCACGATGATGGAACGATAACTTTCGTGAGTCCATGTTTCACGGTAGCGAATGGTTCGTATTATATTTTGGTTGAACATCGCAATCACATGGGAGCAATGAGTCATCAGAAAATCAATATCACATCAGGAACGATTACGTATGACTTTACGGTAAGAGATTCTTACGTACAAACAAATCCTCCATCGTTCGGACAGAAATTGAAAGGCACAAAATACGTGATGTACACGGGAGATAGTAGAAAAGCAACGGTGAATGATAACTACGACATCAACGCTGCCGATTCAAACTTCTGGAAAGGACAATCGGGTATTTTTGATAAGTATTTATTCGGGGATTATAACTTCGATGCTGATGTAAATAATTCAGACAATACGCTCTGGAAGGCAAATAATGGTCGATTCTCTGGGGTGGTGCATTGACAGTGAACAGTTATCAGTTAAATATTATGGCATGAGATTGGGCATTTCCCTTTGTCATGCCATGAATTAACTCAATTTAAATTATCCAAAATTAAAATATTCCCTTCCTAAATATTCCTAAAACATTTTATGATGCAATTATTATTTGTTTAACATCTATTAGCCGATGTAAAGCAAATAATAGCCTGAAAGGCTTTAATGTGAATAACCGTATGTGAAACGGAAAAGGACTAAGAGTAACAAAACCCTGAAAGGGTTAGATAAATCAGTATTGTCTATTTAACCCTTTCAAAGTTTTGTTACTCCAATTTTTATCTCTGTATGCGGAGTGCCGCCCAGTTCACATACGGCTATTCACATTAAAGCCCTTCGGGCTTACTTAACACCAAATATTAACTGTTCATTGTTAACGGTTAATTGAAAAAGCATATCCACCACTCCGTCCTGCCAGACTGAGCGGATATTTTATAAATAAATCAATAAACAACCTAAACAAATTCGTTCACATGAGAAAACTGCTATCAATGCTGTTCCTTGCCGTGTTCCTCTTTACGGGGATAATCGGTTCCGCCCAGGCTCAGAATGGTGTGCATCCTGTTGCCGCAGGCAAGTTTGATGTGAGATTTACGGTCAAGACTCTTGACTGTTCAGTCTCCCCCAAAACGCTCACTATTGCAGTCCAGGTAAAATCCAAAACCATGGCTGACTCCTTCCTGATGGGAGATGCCAACTATCGTTTTCGATTCAAAACCACCCAATTACGCCTTTTGGGTACAAATCCCGCTTTCTCCCAAAGTTTGGTAAGTCAGGAGAATTTTTCGAGTGCATTGGCTTCTCCCAATCGAGATTTCAATTATGGAACTCAAAATTTGAATGGTTCGGGTGAAGGTTCAACCGAAGGAATTGTCTCGCTGAATACTTTTTATTCGGGTTCAAACCAAGGAGCTAAATTAGTGACAACTACTTGGACCACAGTAGCTTGCATTAAGTTTACGGTGGTTTCAGGACCAACCGAATGTTTCGATCTTACGTGGAATACCAACAATGATTTTCCAGTAACGGGTATGAACGAAGTGTATGACTTAGTAACTGATCCGTCTTATGACTATAAACAAGAAAACGTAGCCGCAGGAGGGTATTTTGGTAATGTAAATCAATGTGCAGGAACGTTTTGTTCCCCAATTTTAGCAGTAAATGACATCAATACAACACCACAAAATGCAGCGGTATCGGGTCAAGTTTTGACGAATGATATTGGCTCAGGATTAACAGTAACGACAACACCAATCGCAAATCCTGCGAATGGATCGGTGGTATTGAATGCGAATGGAACTTATACCTACACACCAACCACTGGTTATTCGGGTACTGACTCTTTTAAATACAAAATATGCGATAATCTTACGCCGCAAAAATGTGATACCGCTTTGGTAACCATCACCATTATTCCGCCAGTGGTTGTGGGGCAAAATGCTCCTCCTGTGGCTCAGAACGACACGAAGCAAACGTTCGTGGGAGCACCAGTTTCGGGAAGTGTTTTGAGTAATGATTTCGACCCAAATGCGGGGCAAACGCTAACGGTTACGACCACGCCAGTGTCTCCACCCGTGAATGGAACGGTCGTTTTAAATGCCAATGGAACGTACACTTATACACCAGCCCCAGGTTTTAGTGGAGCGGATTATTTTACGTATAAAGTGTGTGATAATGGTTCGCCAGTATTGTGTTCGGATGCAACGGTTTACTTGGATATTGTGCCTAAGACAACCTCAGCAGCGGCAAATAATAAGCCAGTGGCAGGAGATGATGCAGGAACAACGCCAAAGAATATTGCCATTACAGGAACGCTAAATACGAATGATTCTGACCCAAATACTGGTCAAATTTTGGCTTATACAACAACGCCAATTTCAGCCCCAATTTATGGAACGGTAACGATTACTCCAACGGGAGGTTATACGTATACACCCGCAACAGGATACACAGGTTCAGACGCTTTCACGTACAAAGTTTGTGATAATGGAAGCCCTGTTTTGTGTGATACGGCAACGGTTTATTTAACCGTTACGCCAACGCCGAATAATGCTCCTGTCGCAACACCACCAGCAACCACGCCAGTAACATCGGAAGATAATACAACGCCAATCACAGTTTGTGTAACTTATACGGATGCAGATGCTTCCGACACGCACACGCCAACCATTTGTAGCGTATTGAGCGGAACGGCAACCATCGCCAGTCAGAACACGACTTCAACGCCAAAGCAAGTTTGTTTTACATACACACCCAATCTAAATTTCTCAGGAACGGATTCTGTTTGCGTAAAAATTTGTGATAATAACGGAGCTTGTACAACCATTAAAGTGCCAATCACAGTTACGCCCGTGAATGACCCACCAATGGTTGTTGCAGTAACTTTAACAATGCCAGAGGATTCAGCGGCAAAGACCATCTGTTTACCAATAACAGACCCAGATTTGCCTACTGAAACGCACACAGTCACTTTATGCAAAACGCCAATGGCAGGTTCAACGGTTTCGGCTACGGTAAATAATACGACTCACCAAGTTTGTATTACCTATAAACCAGCCTTGAATTTTGCAGGAAAAGATACAGTTTGTTTAACGGTTTGTGATGCGGCAGGTGTTTGTGCAACGGTGAAAGTGCCAGTTGTAGTAACGCCAATAAATGACGCACCAGTGGTAGTAAGAATACCTCAAACGGTTGAACAAAATGCTCCACTTACGCCTTTGTGTTTGCCAATTATGGATGTAGATGCGGGTGATACGCACACGGTTACGGTTTGTGGAGTTGCCAAAAATGGCACAGCAACGCCAACGGTAAATAACGTAACGCACGAAGTTTGTTTGAACTATAAACCAGCAACAAATTATGCAGGTAAAGATTCAGTTTGTATTACGGTTTGCGATGCAGCAGGATTATGTGTTAATGTAACCATTCCAATCACGGTTACTTCGGTGCCAACTGCCCCAACGCTAACCCCAAAGCAAATCAAAATACCAGAGGATTCAGCCGCTAAAACGGTTTGTTTACCAATTGTTGATATTAACATGGGAGACACGCACACCGTTACTTTATGTGCCGCTCCAAAACACTCTACCTCATCAACGGTTGTGGTAAATAATGTTACACACGAGCTTTGTATTACTTATAAACCACTTCCTAATTATTCAGGACAGGACACGATTTGTGTGGTAGTTTGTGATCAAGCTGGATTGTGTACGACGGTGAATGTGCCAATCGTGGTTACGCCAGTGGCTGACCCTGCTATTCCAATACCTCCAACGTTGATAACAACGCCAGCGGGAACAACAAAAACGACCTGTTTCCCTTTCACAGATGCTGACCCAACAGGAACGCATACCGTAAGTTTATGTACGCCAGCAACGGTAAACGGAACGGCTTCGGTAAGTGTGAATGAAATCACAAAAGAGATTTGTCTGACTTATACGCCAGCCATCGGCTACGTTGGACCAGACCAAGTTTGTGTTAAAATTTGTGACGTTTCACCCGCTCAGGATACTTGTAGAACTGTAACGATTAATATTAACGTTTCAACAACCGCAAATCCTCCTGTGGTTGTGCCTTTGTCAATTGCTGCTATTGAAGATGGTATTCCTGTGACGGTTTGTATGAATATTGCTGACCCAGATTTAGGACAGTTTCATATCGCAACTTTATGCAATACGCCAACTTCAACGAAGGGAACGGCTTCGGCAACGGTGAATAATACCACAATGCCACATCAAGTTTGTGTTACTTACACACCAATCTCAAATCAATTTGGAAAGGACACAGTTTGTATTTCGGTTTGTGATAATACGGGATTATGTACGATGGTGAAAGTGCCAGTGGTGATTGCCCCAGTGCCTGACCCACCAGTGGTTGCGGTTACGCCAATCGTTACAAACGAGGATACGTCAAAGAAAGTTTGTTTGCCAATCACCGACCCAGATGCTAATTCATCGTTTACGATTTCATTGTGTGCGGCTCCTAAAAATGGTTCGGCTCAGGTGGCTTTGGATAATACGACAGGTACGCTTTGCATTACTTATACCCCAAATCCAAACTTCAACGGTGTGGATTCTGTTTGTGTGAAAGTTTGTGATAATACAGGTTTATGTACGGACGTAAAAGTGCCAATCACGGTTATGCAAGTGAATGATAAACCAGTAGCAATCAACGATGTAAACGTTACGCCAAAAGCCACGCCTGTTTCTGGAGCGGTTTTAACGAATGATTTAGACCCTGATTCAGGACAAACGTTAGCGGTTACGACAACACCAGTAACAAATCCATTAAATGGAATGGTTGTATTGAACACCAACGGAACTTATACCTACACGCCAAACCCTACGTTTGTTGGTACGGATTCGTTCAAATATCGTGTTTGTGATTCAGGAACGCCAGCTTTGTGCGATACGGCAACGATAGTAGTTGAAGTTTATGACCCAGCACAAAACCTACTAAATAAGGCTCCGCTGGCTCTTAACGACAATACGACCACGCCACAAGGCACGCCTTTGGTGATTGCGGTGAAAAATAACGACATCGACCCAGACTTAAATACCTTGGGCAATCCAACGTTAGCGACAACGCCAACAAAAGGAACTGCCGTGGTAAATTCAAATGGAACGGTAACTTATACGCCAAATCCAACGGCAACGGGAACGGATACTTTTAAATATGTGATTTGTGATAATGGAACACCTTCAAAATGTGATTCGGCAACGGTTACGGTTGAAATTACGCCTAAAACAAGTCCATCGGGCGGAGCAACCAACGACCCTCCATCACCAACGGGAGATGCGAAAACGACCTTGAAGAATACACCAATTACGTCTTCATTGGCAATCAACGACACAGACCCAAATTCTGGGCAATTGTTGAACTTCACAAAATTGACTGACCCTGTAAATGGAACGGTTATAATGAATCCAAACGGAACTTACACTTACACACCGAACAGTAATTTTGTGGGTAGTGACTCGTTTACGTATCAAGTTTGTGATAATGGAACGCCAGTGATGTGTGCGACTTCAATGGTGACAATTGTGGTGACAGAACCAACCTTGCCAGCGGGCGTAACGAATGTAGCACCAGTTGCCACGGACGATAATCCTGCTACGCAAAAAGGAACACCTGTCACAATTAACGTGAAAGCGAATGATTATGACCCTTTTGGAGGTATTTTGAGTAATCCAGCAGCGATTTCAACACCTACCAACGGAACGCTTACGCCAAATGCAGACGGTACATTTACATACAATCCAAATCCAACTTTCACGGGTATTGATTCATTCAAATACAGAATTTGCGATAATGGAACTCCAAGTTTGTGTGATACGGCAACGGTGACAATCAATGTGGTTGCGGGTAATACAGTTCCACCGACGGGACCTGTGAATATTGCTCCAACGGCAATTGATGATGCAAAGGCAACGTTCAAAAATGTCCCAGTAAACGGAACAATCGCTCCAAACGATACTGACCCGAACATAGGACAAACCTTGACGTTTACCACAACATCAACGCCATTGAACGGAATTTTATCAAGTTTTAATCCTTTAACGGGAACTTATACTTACACGCCAAATTCAAATTTCGTAGGTAATGATAAGTTTACGTATAAGGTTTGTGATAACGCAACACCAAGTTTATGTTCAAACGCAACGGTTTATTTAGCGGTAACAAATTTACCAAATACCCCACCAACCATTGGCAATCCAGCAACAACGCCAACGATGCCAGAAGATGGTGGTTCAGTAACGGTTTGTTTACCAATAACTGACCCAGATATTCTTGATAATCATACGGTCACACCTTGTGGAGCCTTGAACGGAAGTGTTACGTATTCGGTAAACAATACGACAACGCCACACCAAGTTTGTGCCACTTACACCCCAAATCTAAACTTCTTGGGAACGGATTCAATTTGTGTGAAAGTGTGTGATAGCTTTGGAAATTGTGTTACGAAGAAAATTCCAGTAATCGTTACACCAACAAACGACCCTCCAGTGGTTGTGCCAGTTTTAACGACTTTATCAGAAGATGGAACCGCAACGGTTTGTTTGCCAGTAACCGACCCAGATGCAAATGATTTGCATTCAGTAACGATGTGTGCAGCTCCGAAAAGAGGAACGGCAACTTTAACCGTGAACAATGCCACCATGCCACATCAAGTTTGTATCACTTACACGCCACTACCAAATATGAATGGCAGAGATACCGTTTGTATTCGAGTGTGTGATGCAGCGGGTGTGTGTACGGATGTGAAAGTTCCATTTGTGGTAACGCCAGTAAATGATGCTCCAATTGCGAAAGACGACATCGCTACAGCGCCACAAGGTTTGCCAGTTTTAGGTAATGTTTTAACGAACGATATAGACCCAGAAGGCAATCCGCTGACGGTTACAGGTCCACTTTTGGGTGCTTTACCAACCAAAGGAACGGTTGTGATGAGTCCAACGGGAATATATACGTACACGCCAAATCCAACGGCTACGGGAACTGATACTTTCAAGTATAGAGTTTGTGATAATGGAACGCCAAGTTTATGTGATACTGCCACTGTAATCATCATGATTACGCCAGCAACATTAATAAACGGAATAAACCTCCCTCCTATCGCAACGCCTGATGCTACGAGTACGCCAAAAGGTATACCATTAGTTATCAACATATTAGCTAACGATGGTGACCCAGAAGGAACACCTTTGAGTAATCCAACCATCACGACACCACCAACCAAAGGGACGGTTGTGGTTAATCCAAATGGAACGGTTACTTACACGCCAAATCCTGGTGTAACGGGCGATGATACTTTCAAATATCAAGTTTGTGATACGGGTTCGCCAGTGGCTTGTTCAATTCAAACGGTAACGGTTACGGTTACTCCTCCACTAAATGTGGTAAGTAATGACCCACCCGTACCAACGGATGATGCGAAAACGATGAACAAAAATAGTTCATTGACAACCTCAGTAGCCACGAATGATACTGACCCGAACGCAGGACAATTATTGACTTATTCAAACACGTCAAGCCCTGTAAATGGTTTGTTAGTTTTCAATCCAAATGGCACGTTTACTTATACGCCAACGCCTGCATTTGTGGGGAATGATTCGTTTACGTACAAAGTTTGTGACAATGGTTCGCCAACAATGTGTTCAAATGCCACGGTTAATTTGACCATTATTGACCCAACCGTTTCACAGCCAGCCAACACCTTGCCAGTTGCTTTGGATGATAATTCGACTACGCCAAAAGGTGTTGCAGTAATTATTCCAGTAAAAGCAAATGACACCTACACGGCGGGCACTTTGGGAAATCCAACGACAATTACTTCGCCTTTGAATGGTTTGGTAGTAACGAATGCTAACGGAACGATGACTTATACCCCAACGGCAGGTTTCGTGGGAGTTGATACGTACAAATACAAAATTTGTGATGCTTCAAATCCAGCAAAATGTGATACGGCGGTGGTAACAATCACGGTGAAAGACCCAGCGGCTTCCGTAACAACTTTCATCAATAATCCTCCAGTTGCCATTGACGACCAGAAGATTACGACGAAAAACACGGCAGCTTCAGGAACAGTGGCAGCGAATGATTCAGACCCAGATGCAGGGCAAACCCTTTCATTCACGAAATTGACAAACCCTGTAAACGGAACGGTAACATTCAATTCAAACGGAACTTATACCTACACGCCAACCGCTAATTTCATTGGTACGGATGCGTTTACGTATAAAGTCTGCGACAGTTTTAGTCCAAATTTATGTGCCAATGCCACGGCATACATCACAATTTTGGATAAGCCGTGCGTAACACTTGAATTAAAAGTATTCTTGCAAGGACCGTATAACCCAGCGACTGGCTTGATGAGAACAACCTTGAATCAACGAGGATTGTTACCAAGACAAACGCCAGTGGGAGTCTACGCTTTGCCAACGTCAGGGGGACAACCATTTACTGTACTTCCATTTGGTTATACAGGAACCGAGGTCGTAATTTCTTACGCTCCTACGGTTGTAGATTGGGTTCTGGTGTCACTTCGGAGTAATTTAACATTGGTGAGCAAGATTTTCACTGTGCCAGGTTTATTGCACAGCGACGGTACGATTACCTTCGTGAATTCATGTATGATTATTCCAAACGGGTCGTATTACGTATTAATTGAGCATCGTAATCACACAGGAATTATGTCGCCAACGACAATTCCAGTAACGGCAGGCAAGATTTCATTCGATTTTACAACGCAACAAAGTTTCCAATTAACTAATCCTCCATCGTCTGGACAAAGAGCAATTGGAACTAAGTTCGCCATGTTTGGGGGTGATGGTAAGAAGGTAAATATCAACGATAACTATGACATTAACTTCAATGACTCACAGCTATGGAGAATAATTTCGGGTGGTTTTGATGTCTATCTGTTAGGAGATTTCAATATGGATGCTGACACAAACTTCGGTGATAATTCTCTTTGGAAAACAAATTCAGGGAAATTCTCGGGAATACAGCATTAATAGAATTATGAGTTATGAATGATGAGTAATACGAAACTGCGGTGAATTTGATTAACTTTATTGTCTGTGTCTCCAAAGATAATAACGGGTCAAAATAAAAGATTATCTGTGAATACACAGACAATAACGTAGAAGGTTCATATTTTTTTACTCATAATTCATAACTCATAATTTATAACTAAAAAAATGGCTTGGTATTTGCAAGACACATAACATCAACCATGAACTTTGTTCACAAACCGCCATTTGGCACAAAAAATTAATGGTCATGAATAAAAAAACCTTATATATTCTTGGGCTTACGCTCCTTGGTAATAGTGCCATACAAGCCCAAAATGGCGTATTTGACGTTAAAATCGCCAGTAAAAAATTAGATTGTGCTTCCCGCAAATTGAGTGTGGACGTACAGGTCAAAGCCCACGATGAAAAATCTAAATTCATGATGGGAGATGCCAATTATCGCATCGTATACAATCCCTCCATTATCAGCAATCCATTTATTGAAAGACAAGGCTTTTTCTCTTCAAAAGGAGAAGTTTCCGACAGTCAATATGGCTCGCATAACCTTAATGGTAGCGTTGCCCGAATGAAGGAAGGTATCATTTCATTGAACACCTTTTATGGTGGTTCGGGTGAAGGGGCAACTCAAGTCGGCACGGAATTTATGACGGTTTCAACCTTAACTTTTGATATTTCAGACCTAAAATCAACCTTAGAATTGAAGTGGAATGAAGGCGAAGGAAAGAGTTTTCCGTGTACGGGGATGAACGAAGTAATTCTGAATAAAGCCGCCGATGGAACCCAAGATTATCAATTATTGAATGCCAAATCAACGGGAACTTTTGAGGGTTTCAAAATTGACTTAGCAAAGGCTTGTTCAGCGGATGCAAAAAATCCAAACAATGAAACATTTTTTATTCCAGAAGGATTTTCACCCGATGGAGATGGTGTAAACGACAAGTTTGAAATCAAAAATCCCGAAGGAATCAACATGGACATTCAGATTTTTGACCGTTTTGGAAAGTTGGTTTATCGTGCTGAAAACTATAAAGGTGATTGGGACGGAAAACCAAATCAGGATGGATTAGACAACGAAAAACCAATCGGCAGAGGTACTTATTACTACGTAGTGAAATGTGCTGACGGTAAGGATTTTACGAGATTTATGACTGTGATGTATTAATACCAATGAGTGAATGATAGAGTAAGTGAATATTTACGTGAAAATTATTCTATCATTCACTCATTTTATCATTGGATTTATCCCGCCAAAAGTAACCAACATTTATCATTAAAAATTTACAATAATTACCACGTAAGAATAAAATGAGATTAGAAATTCAATAATATAATAAGTGATTCCTACAAATATTCACTCATTTTATCATTCACTCATTGAACCTATGTGGTTGCAAAACAAATATAACAACATGAGAAAAGTTTTAGCCGCCACTACGACTTGTCTGATGATACTACTCAGTATGGTATCGTCTTTTGACTTACAAGCACAAAATGGAAAATTTGATGTCAGAATCAAGCTCAAAAATAGTGATTGTGTCGCCAAGAAAATTACAATACAAGTACAGGTAAAAGCCCACGACGCTGCTTCGACCTTCAAAATGGGCGATGGCAATTTTCGCTTTGATTTTGATCCGCTTGTGGTGAAAGATCCAGTGAATGTTCTCCAAGAAAACTTTTCAAATGCCGCTCCTGCCAGCGACTTGAATTATGCA
>JAYUIP010000976.1:0-1261 GCA_043765945.1 Arcicella sp. | reverse complement strand
AAAGTATCAATTTCATTTTGGATGAAAAATCCTTGGTTGCTCCTGATAGATACGTTCTTGAAGTATCGGCTAAACGTATAAATATAAAGGCTTCGGGTTCGCAAGGAATGTTTTATGCTGTTCAGTCTTTGATGCAGTTGTTACCGAAACAGATTGAGAATAATTCTTACCAAAAAATTATTTGGAAAATTCCTGCGGTTAATATTACTGATGCTCCACGTTATGGTTGGCGTGGGGTAATGTTAGATGTTAGTCGTCATTTTTTCCCAAAAGCATATATTAAAAAGTTTATTGACCAATTGGCTCGGTTGAAATTTAATAGTTTTCATTGGCATTTAACGGATGATCAAGGTTGGCGAATTGAAATGAAGTCTTACCCAAAACTTACTTCGGTGGGTGCTTGGCGTGTTCAGCGTACTGGAAAATGGTGGGATAGAGAACCACCAAAAGATGATGAAGAGCGTTCATACGGTGGTTTTTACACGCAGGATGATATTCGTGAGATTGTGAAATATGCACAGGAAAGATACATTACCATTCTACCTGAGATTGATGTTCCTGGTCATTCTTTGGCGGTTTTGGCTGCTTATCCTGAGTTTTCGTGCGGGGGTGGGAAATTTGAAGTGAATGCTGGGGTGAAATTTTATAAGGATGTAGAAAACACGCTTTGTCCTGCCAATGAAGAAGTTTATGTTTTTTTAGACAAGGTTTTGGGAGAGGTTGCTCAATTGTTTCCAAATCAATATATTCACATTGGGGGTGATGAAGCCTATAAGGGTTACTGGGAGAAAAGTGCTGAATGTCAGGCTCTTATGAAGCGTGAAGGGTTGAAAACGATGGATGAATTACAGAGCTATTTTATTAAAAGAGTTGAGAAAATTGTACTGTCGAAGGGCAAAAGGATGATTGGGTGGGATGAGATTTTGGAGGGAGGACTTGCCCCTGATGCCACTGTGATGTCGTGGAGAGGGATGAAAGGTGGAATTGCGGCGGCGAAACAGAATCATCAAGTAGTGATGTCGCCTTGGGAATTTGTGTATTTGGATTTGTATCAGGGTGACCCTAATATTGAGCCTGTTACTTATGGAATGGCTCGTTTGAAGAAGACTTATTCGTTTGAATCTACGCCAAAAGGGGTGGAAGATAAGTTGATTTTAGGTGGGCAAGGTAATCTTTGGACTGAATCTGTGCCAACTACTCGACACTTAGAATATATGCTTTATCCACGGATTTTGGCGATTTCAGAGGTTTTATGGAGCCA
>JAYUIP010000975.1:0-1261 GCA_043765945.1 Arcicella sp. | reverse complement strand
CCGATTTTTTGAAGAGGTTGGTAATAAAATTACGGTCGCCGTTCCAGAACAAAAGCCCCCCACCCCCCGAAGGGGGAGTTTCCGAGTCCAATTTTTCTCCCCCTTCGGGGGGCGGGGGGCTTTGGCTTCCCAGCCACCCTTTTTTCTGAACGAAATACAGGAAAACGATTCTGCCCAAGAGTTTTTTCACAAAATCACGAATGGCTTTTTCGTCTCCATTAAACACCGAAGCCCTGAAATTGGAGGCAATCAAATAATCATTAAAACGTTTGTAGTGGATTTTGGTATATTCATCAAAAAAGGGCTTACTGACCTTTTCAACCGAGAAAGCACCGACTAAATCCTGTTTATTGATATTGGCTTTGCCTTCCAAAACCACCATTTGGGCGGCGGCAGTCAAACAAGTTTCTGACTCTCCCAAGAGGTAAGTATATCGTTTGGCGTTGGTTTTGAAGGCTTGGATGTCGCCACTGTCCGTTATTTTGGTATCGCTCGCCACAAGGCTCAATCGCCAAAAGTGGGGGCTATTCGTTTGGATAAAATTAATGAGCATGACCTCGCCCGTTACCATTAATTTACGGACGTATTGCTGAATCGAAATTTTGTTCTGTTCCAACCGTACTTGGTTATGCAGCGTGATTTCATAGCACGTAACGGCAGTGCCATCATCAAGCGTGATTTTGCCGTATTGAAGTACCTTTTGCATCAAGTTGGCTTCGCCTTTGGATAGGTCAGCGGTTTTATCGAGGGGCGATGATAGAATTTGGATTCTACTTTGAAAAATAGTCGTCAGTACTTCCCCCGCAAACACACGGCGTTCATAGGGTTTTTGTAATGACTTTTGTAGTTGTATTTTGCCAGCCATAAGGTTAGATTATTGAAAACTAAGGGTTAAAACTATTTTTGGGTTTTTAATACTTGATTTTGGGTTTTCGCTGACGCTTTCGACATTCGTAAAATTATAGCGGTCTAAGAGGTCAGTGAATAATTTTTCGTAAAAATCGCTTGGGTTTTGGGTAAAGGTTTTAAGATTATTCGTCCAAAAATCATTGATTTCTTTGGGCAGTCCTTTGTTGGGAAACCCACCCGCTTTTATCTTGTTCAGCACAATTTTTAAGACCTCCAATTTTTGGGGTGTTGGAGCGAATTTAATAAAGTGATT
This sequence comes from Arcicella sp., assembly GCA_043765945.1. GTDB lineage: Bacteria > Bacteroidota > Bacteroidia > Cytophagales > Spirosomataceae > Arcicella. The sequence goes on along the minus strand of JAYUIP010000975.1, from coordinate 99 downwards.
GAGGTTAGTAATGGCTTTGTTTTCGGTCGGGCTTAGGTTCTGTCGGTTCACACCCGAGTGCATATTTTGCTGAACAACGTCCGTTTTAAAGAAATTATA
>JAYUIP010000974.1:0-1262 GCA_043765945.1 Arcicella sp. | reverse complement strand
ACGGCTAAATTGTCGTTCGTAGCAAAAGTTTTAACCTCGGGAGCCATTGTGAATAAAGCGGAAATCATCACCTCAGACCAATTTGACCCTGATTCTCGGCCAAATACAGGCACGGAAGACGGACAAGATGATATTGGTCGAGTGATGATGAACGGGCAGCAAGCGGATTTGAGTTTGACTAAAAATATCTCGAATCCATCAGGAACGCCTGCCGCACCAAATTTGGGTGAAATTATTACTTACACCATCAACGTAAGCAATGCAGGACCAAACAATGCGACAAATATTGAAGTAAAAGACGTTTTGCCAGCGGGTTTACAATTTGTTTCAACAGGAACGTCTGCTGGCACTAACTTTACCAATTTTGCAGGAACGTTAATTGGTAAAATAGATTCAGTAATTGTTGGGCAAACGGTTTCGCTTACATTTCAAGCGAAGGTTGTAACACGGACAGCCTTGTCGGTGGTCAATAAAGCTGAAATTATTAAATCCGACCAATTTGATCCAGATTCTTCGCCAAATAATGGAACTGAAAACGGTGAAGATGATACTGATGGCGTTAGTTTCACCACGCAATCAGCGGATTTATCAATCAAAAAAGGCGTTTCGGCAGGACCTTATAATGTTGGAGATAACGTTACTTACACCATTACCGTAAAAAATAATGGACCGAGTTTAGCAACAAACATTGTGGTAACTGATTCATTGCCAAGTAGTTTATCATTTATTTCGGGCGTAGGATTTATCAACAATAATGGAAAAATCACGGCAGGAATCGGAAGTTTAGCAACGGGTACTACCCAGACTTTAACGGTTATAGCGAAGATTACGAAATCTGGTTCAATCCAAAATACGGGTATCATCGTAAAATCTGACCAGTTCGACCTGGATACAAAAAATAACCGTGATTCTGTAATAATTTTAACGCAAAAAGCGGCAGATTTGAGTTTACGGAAAACCGTTTCAGACCGTACACCAAGCGTTGGAAGTAATGTAACGTTTACGATTTATGTGAAAAATTTAGGACCAGATGCGACTCAAAATGTTCAGGTAAAAGATTATATGCCGACTGGCTTAGAGTTCATTAGTTCGGGTGATTTTACATTATCAGGAGATGGGAATTTACTAAGTAAAATCATTCCAACGATTGCTAATGGAGATAGTGTTGCGTTAGCATTCGTAGCACAGGTTTCCCAACCTGTGTCAATAGTAAACAAAGCTGAAATCTCAAAATCAGACACTTACGACCCTGATTCTCAACC
>JAYUIP010000973.1:0-1263 GCA_043765945.1 Arcicella sp. | reverse complement strand
ATCTTCATCTCCAGTGTGCTGACGGACTTTTGGCGGTCGAAGAATTACAGTTGGAAGGCAAAAAACGGATGGGGATTGAGGAGTTTCTGAGAGGGTATCGGTTGGAGAATAGAGGGTAGAGAATATATATTTACATAGAAATTAAAATTACAGAATCATGGCATACAGCGATTTTAAATCATTGAGACAGTTAAAGAATCAATTTGGGATAATTGATGATTACGCTAAATTATTCCACAACATAATACCTGTCGAGCCTTCTGATTATCTGAAAAATGATTTGGAAGAAGCACAAGATATTCCTTCTTCTTTTAGTGAAAAAGCAAAATCAGAATTAATCATTACGCCCGTTTTAAAAGAATTGAGAAGGAAAAACCGACATTTCAATTTCTTTTCGGGTTATTCTTTTGACGTAGATTTTCAGACGGGTTTGAATGGATTTTGTGATTATTTAATGAGTCATGTATCTAAAAGTATAGAAATCAAAGCACCCGTTTTTTGTATTGTAGAAGCAAAGAATAGAACTGTTGAAGAAGGTTATGCACAAGCTGGGGCAGAAATGATTGCGGCTCGTAAATTCAATGATGCCGAAGGATTTCCAACGCCAATTATTTACGGCTGTGTAACGAATGCAGAAGTTTGGTCTTTTTTGAAGTTGGAAGGAAATACACTTTTCATTGATGAAGTCAGATATTATTCAACCAATGAAAACATCGCTGAATTACTCGGTGTTATGCTTTATATTATTAACCAATACGACTAAAATACATTTTATGGCAACTCAATTTTATTCAAAACGAAATTTACAGTTTTTATTATACGAAGTATTTGATACTGAACAACTTACAAAGTACGAATACTTTCAAGACCACGCCCGTGAGACGTTCGATATGGTGCTTGATTCGGCGGAACAAATTTCAGAAAAACTCTTGAAACCACTCTTGACGGAGATGGACAGGGAAGAACCACAATTGGTGGACGGCAAAATCCGAATCCACGAAGGAATGTTTCCTATTTTGAAAAAATTTGGCGAAGATGGCTGGATAAATGCGGGTTTTGGGTACGAAGAAGGCGGTCAGCAAATTCCTGCGACTGTGCTTGGTTCGGCGGCTTTCATTTTTCAAGCAGCTAATTATTCCTCCTCGGTTTTTCCGTTTTTGACTACGGGGGCAGCCAATTTGATTCGTAGTTTTGGTTCTCAAGAACTGAAAGAAACCTTCACGCCCAAGATGTACACGGGCGAATGGCAAGGCACGATGGCAT
>JAYUIP010000972.1:0-1263 GCA_043765945.1 Arcicella sp. | reverse complement strand
CGTGTTCAGCCTTACGTGCTTGTGTCGGATAGTCGTTATAATGGTTCAGAATTATACGATAAAAAGGACGGTTCTTCGGTGAAAGTTGGCGGAGAAATCAAATGGGCGGTTACGCCAAATACGGTTATTGATTTGACTTATAACACTGATTTTGCCCAAGCTGATGCCGACCAACAGGTGAATAATTTAAGTAGATTATCCGTATTTTTTCCAGAAAGACGACAATTTTTCTTAGAAAATGCCTCTCTTTTTTCCACAGGACTGTCTCCAATTGATAGTTATTACGGTGGACAGCAAATAGTGCAACCGTTTTTTAGTAGAACAATTGGTTTAAGTCCAGATGGGCGACCGCTTCCGATTGATGCAGGTTTTAGGATTGTGAATCGCTCGTTGAAATCAAATTCTGGATTTTTGTATGTCCGTCAGCGTGAAGTTGATAATAATTTAGCAACTAATTTTACCGTTGGACGATTTTCTCAAAATGTGGGTAAGCAACACAGAATTGGAGGAATCGTTACTTGGAAAAATGATGCAATTCACGACAATTTAACGGGGGCAATTGATGGCTTTTTCAGAATAAATGAAAGTACAAATATCAACACAATGGCAATTGTTTCGGAAGGAACGAAACAATATTTGGGATATTCTGCTTATTATCAATTGGCTCATAAAGGGATAGATTGGCAATATTGGTTATCGCAAAACATTGTAAATAAGAACTTTAACCCCGAGATGGGTTTTGTTGCTCGTCCAAATGTGATTGAAAATTCAACGGGCTTTTACTGGTTAAATCGTGGAAAATGGTTACCAAAATATATGCGTAGTTTCCAACCAGGTGCTTATTATCTCAATTATTATTCCGCCACAACCACAAAACTTATTGAAGAACGTTGGAATACAAATCCAATATGGTTTGAATTACAAAATGGTGGAGCTTTTGGCGTATTTACCGATACTTATTACCAATTATTAGATTATTCGGATGGTAGCGAGCCGTTATCTTTTTTCAATGTGAATATTGCCGAAGGGAAGTATAATTATGCTCGTTTCAGTGGTATTATTTCAACTGACCAATCAAAAAAAGTTTCAATTTTTATAAATGCCGAAACTGGAAAATATTATAACGGTGATTTAACGACCATTTCTGGAAATTTCACGATTGCCCCTTTACCTCACATTTCCATTCAAGGACGTTTTGCCAATAATAATTATCAGAATTTAGGGGTTAGAAATGAATCGGGGAATAATCAACTCTACACATTA
>JAYUIP010000971.1:0-10922 GCA_043765945.1 Arcicella sp. | reverse complement strand
AATACAAATCATTTAACCAATTTATTGTCCGAATGAAAGAATTGTTTAATAGGTTTTGTTTGTAGGGGTGTATCGTATTCGCACATATACAGTTGTGGGCGTATGCGAAACGCCTCTATGAAAAACGATGACAGATTTTTAAAATCTATCGTCATTAAATTTCTTAAAAAGACAACCTATTTCTTATCAGCAACTGCTTCCAACCGCTCCTTCGCCATGGCAATTAATTGGCTTTTTGGATAATCTGTAATAAAGTTTTTCAGAGCTTTTTTGTAAATGTCCACCGTTTGCGTTTTTGCTAAAATCATGGCTCTCAGAAACATAAATTTATCTTCAATTTGACTGTTCGGATATTGTTTCAAACCCATTTCCACGAAGGTTAAAGCATCCGTAAAATTGTTTTGAGAATAGTATTCATAAGCCTCAGCATACATTTTCTGTGATTCTGATTCCTTGCCCGTACTCAATGTTTCTGTGGATGTGCGGTTTAATAAACGAGCAAAATAAGAGTCCTCATAATCTTTCATTAGCCTCTTTCTGTATGTTTCTTTTCCCGTAGGATTCTCTTCATTCAACAAAGCCAACAAATAAAGTGCTTCTGGTTCGTGCGAAGATTTTGGAAAACTTACTACGAAATTATCTAACGTACTAATGGCATTTTTGGGCTCATTCAATCTAAATTTATAAATTTTACCCAATTCAAAAGCAGCATCTTCTTTTCGTTTGATAGAAGCATCAAAAGCCTCTTTCGAGAATGGGATTTTAGTTTTCAAATCTTCCATATCAGCTTTCAATCCACCCCCAAATTTACCCGTTGGAATATTTAGGTTTTTCAATCCTAAATTATTTCCTTGATTATTATTTGAATCAAAAGATAAAGCATTATCCTTTGAACTTCTCCGCCAATTATCTTCCAAAGCCCTTGTCCCCCAAACGTTCGAGAAAGTGGTTTTGCCCTGTTGTTGAGCAATCGGATTGGTGAAATACCAAGTTGGTTTTGTTGGGTCAACAAAGGCATCGGCTTTATTTTGTTGTTGTTGCAATCCACGATTCACAATTTCTTGTGCTTTCCGTAAATCCTCGGTTTCTTTGGCATTTTTATCTAAGACTACTTTCTCCAAGACCTTTTCCAATTGGGCAGGGTTCATTTTTGCCAAACGTTGCAAAGAATCTTCGGTTTTAACAATGTTGCTTTGCATTACAAAATCACGCAATGAACGTTGTTTATCCACGACACGCTTATAGGCTGGGTCATTTTGTGGTAATAATGAAGCTGTGCTGTCGTAATATGCCGCTGCCATTTCATAATCCCCCATTTTGTTATATGCCAAATCCGCCAATTTCAAAAAAGTATAAGGTAATTGCTTCAAATTCTGACTATTCCGAGCTGATGATTGCAATAATTTTACGCCATCCTTTGAATTTCCTTTTCGCATCTCAACCGCCGACATTGCTTCGTAAATCTTATCCTGCAAATCCTTGTTTTTAGAATCTTTCAACAATTTTTGGAAACCATCCGTTTGTCCCAGAACTAAGGCATTATTAAGTTTTGAATAAAATCCTAAATCATAGGAAGGGCGATTTTTTGTGACCGCTAAATACTTTTCCGAAGCGTTATTTTTATCATCCAATATTTCATACATTTGCCCCGCTACAAACAAGATTCGAGCTTTTTGCTCATTTTTTTTCATGTATGGAAGGGCTTCTTCTAAAATGGCAACCGACGTTTTATACTCCTCTTTTAGTTGATGTAAATGGGCTTTTGTCAGGTAAAAATCACGAGTATTTTCATCATTTAAAGGTTCTTCTCTCAATAATTCAGCCACTCGCAGTGCCGTTTGAAACTCGCCTTGTTCAGTATAACAACGCATTAAACCAATCAGAGCTGCATCACGAGCTTTGTCGGAAGTAGCATTCGTATTAACGTATTTAAACGTTTCAATGGCGTTTTTATAATCCTGTTTCAGTAAACGTGCTTTGCCAATCAACACGTAAGCATCATCTAACCACTTGGAATTTTGATGGCGTTCTGCCACCAAGGAAGCCTTCTTGATAATTGCCGTCAATTGCTCACCCATTGCCCCTGCAGAATTGGAATCTATTGGAATTAAAATGGGTAATAATTGAGAATAATTGTCTTTATAAGCCTCGAAAAGCCCTTTTTCAACTTCTTGCAATTTTATATTTGCCTGAAAAAGAGCATTATATCTTGCATTGACATTGTGAAAACCAACTGCCAAAGGAGAATTGCTATTCTGTGAACATCCACAAAGAATTCCACAAAGAAATGTGAGGTATAAAAGGTATTTTTTGTTCATTTTTCGTTACGAAGGTACAAAGTAAAAGATGGAAAGCTGAAAGCTAATAGCCAAAAGCCGACCGCCAATTTAAAACGCAATTTTACGTAAAAATAGTATCAGTTTCCATGCCAAAGGCGTATTTTTGTATTATGGAACCAGATAATTCATCCAATAAATATATGCGTTATGCAGGTGCAGGAACGCAAATGCTCGTAACCATCGGTGCAGGCGTGTTTTTGGGCACTTGGTTGGATGAAAAATTCATGATGAAAACCCCTTGGTTCACCATTGGATGTTCCATGTTTTTTATTTTTGCAGGAATGTATCTGTTTATAAAAAGTTTACCGAAAGAATGAGATTGGCTATTAGTTATTGGTTATTAGTTATTGGGAAATAAATAGGGTAACTGTAATCCATTACTGTTGGCTCACGAGCATCTTAATAACTAATAACCAGTAACTAATAACTAATCCCCAACCACACAAATGGAAGAGATTAGAAAAAGATTTATACAAGGATTTTTTATTCTGATAGCGTTGATTTACGTTGGCAGGCTATTTTACCTTCAAGTTATCGACGAGACTTATAAACTCGATGCTGAAAACAATGCTATCCGACAATTAGTGCAATTGCCATTTCGGGGTTTGGTTTATGACCGAAATAAAAAGCTAATTGTCAGTAATACAGTCGTTTATGACTTATATGTTACGCCCAAAAAGGCACGAGTTGCAGATACTTTGCGTTTTTGTGAGATTTTTGGGATGACTCGTTCTGAGTTTGACAGTCTCACACACTTGGCTCGAATATACTCACCCGTTAGACCCTCATTGATGCTCCGTCAATTGTCTCGTCAGGATTACGCCCGTGTGCAAGATGCCATGGTGGATTATCCAGGGTTTCATTTTCAAGTAAGTGCTTTGCGGACTTATGATTGGAAAGGCATGGCGAATGCTTTGGGTTATGTAGGAGAAATCAGTCCAGAGCGTCTTTTGAAATTGGAAGAATCAGGAGATAATTACTACAACCAAGGTGATTATGTGGGTGTAACTGGCTTAGAAAGATATTATGAAGAGGAATTGCGAGGAGAAAGAGGCATAAAATATGTGATGGTAAACAGTCGGGGTGTAGAAAAAGGACCTTATAAAAGTGGAGGATTAGACAAAAGTCCCATCTCTGGAAAGAGTTTGATGACTTCTATCGATATTGAATTGCAGTCTTATGCTGATAGTTTAATGCAACACAAAGTGGGAAGTGTAGTTGCAATTGAACCTGCAACGGGCGAAGTTTTAGCGATGGTTTCTGCCCCAACCTACGACCCAAGTTCACTGTCGGGACGGACGTATTCTAAATATTTTCAAACGCTGAACCTCAATCCCATGCACCCGCTGTTGAACCGCCCGCCAAGTGCATCATATCGCCCAGGTTCAACTTTCAAGATTATCCAAGCCCTTGTTGCTTTGCAAATGGGGGCAATTTCACCTGGAACGGGATTTGGTCACGGTGGTTCGCCAATCAATTGTAGTCACGGTCACCCTGTGGCGAGTGATGTGCAAAAAGCCATTCAATATTCTTGTAATCCTTATTTTTATCAGACTTACAAGCGAATTATTTACAGCAATATCGAACCAAACGTTTTCAAAAAATCTGCCATTGGTTTGCAAAAATGGGATGATATGGTAGCAAAATTTGGCATTGGGCAATCCTTAGAAATTGACTTACCGACGGAAAGAAAAGGAAATCTACCCAGCATCCAAATGTACGATAAAATGTATGGTGGACCTCTCCGTTGGAAGTTTTCTAATATTGCCAGTAACAGTATTGGCGAAGGTGAACTTTTGGTTAGTCCTCTGAAAATGGCGAATGTTGCCGCTATTGTAGCAAATAGGGGTTTTTATTATCGTCCACATTTGGTTAGAGGCGTTGGAAAGGTGGGAGCTATTGATGAGAAATATAAAGAAAAGATATCAGTAGATATTGATAAAAGGCACTTTGAAACAGTAATTGGTGGAATGGTTGCGGCAGTTAATAACGGAACTGTTTCGGGTGATGGACGAATGTCTGATATTCAAATGTGTGGAAAAACGGGAACTTCACAAAACCGTCACGGAGAAAATCACTCAATTTTTATCGCCTTCGCACCCCGAGATAATCCCAAAATTGCCATTGCGGTTTTTGTGGAAAATGCTGGTTCGGGTGGAGCTCATGCCGCTCCGATTGCTTCATTGTGTATTGAAAAATACATCAAACGACATTCAGATAGAAAAGCTATCGAAACCAAATGGATGAATAAAGGGTATCCTCTGAATATTATCAGAACCGTCCCCGCCAAAACCGATACAAAAACAACTTTAACGGTTAAGAAGGACAGTGTGATTCAGAAAGTAGATGAAGAACTCTTTTTGACTTCTCCGCAAACCGCTCTTCCATTGATGGGAGCCGAAAAACCAAACACCATTAAAATCCCGATGAAACCGAGGAAATAGTTACTGGTTGATTGGTGATTAGTTATTTGTTACTGGTTATTAGAAAATGTAGAATCTCAATCTTAGAGATAGCATTTCGCTTTCAATAACTGATAACTAATAACCAATAACCAGTAACTAATCACCAAACCATGGCAAGACAAGAAAAAATATCAAAGAATTTAGACTGGATTTCTGTTCTCCTTTTCATCGTGTGCGTTGTGGTGGGATGGTTGAACATTTATGCAGCCATCTATAATCCCGAAAACCCTCTCTGGATTGGTGATGCGGGTTTTTTTGACTCAAATGCAGGTAAACAGCTCATCTGGATTGGTACAACTATACTTTTAATTATTGCTATTTTAGTAATTGACTATCGCTTCTACGAGACCACTGCCTTCTTCATTTATGGGTTTTTTATCTTCATGTTGTTGGCGGTTTTAGTATTTGGGGCAGAGATTAAAGGCTCAAATTCATGGATTAGAATTGGAAGTTTTCAAGTGCAACCCGCTGAATTTGCGAAGATGGCAACGGCTTTGGCTTTGGCAAAATATATCAGCACGCCCATGGTCAATTTGTCTCGTTTCAAAGACCAATTTAATGTGGCAATGATAATTTTAATTCCCCCAATTTTAATATTAGTTTCTCATGAAACGGGCGTAGCGTTGGTTTTTGCAGGGTTTATGGTTCTGTTGTACCGTGAAGGATTGCCAGGAGTTTATCCTGCTTCATTATTGAGTGTAATCATTCTTTTTGTATTATCATTAATTTATCCAGTTTGGCAAATTTTCGTTGGTGTGGCTATTTTGGCAGGTCTAATCATTTGGGTATTGCCCCGCTATGAACGAAAAACCAAAAATATCATTATGATTATTGGGATTGCACTTTCGATGGGCATTTTCGTTACGGGCGTAGATTGGGCGGTAAATAACATCCTGCAAGAACATCAACGCAATCGTATCAAAGTATTGGTTGACCCAGATTTTGACCGAAAGAAAACGGGTTATAACGTTCGTCAAGCCAAAATTGCCATTGGTTCGGGTGGACTTTTGGGCAAGGGTTTTTTACAAGGAACCCAAACGAAATTTGATTTTGTACCAGAACAATCAACCGATTTTATCTTTTGTACGGTTGGTGAAGAAGAAGGTTTTGCAGGAAGTTTATTGGTCGTAGGCTTGTTCTTAGGGCTTTTATTACGAGTAATTTATTTGGCAGAACGACAAAAGTCCCGATTCGCCCGAGTCTATGGCTACGGCGTTGTCTCCATCCTCTTTTTTCACTTCATGGTGAATATCGGCATGACCATTGGCTTAATGCCTGTGATTGGAATTCCTCTGCCCTTTTTTAGCTACGGAGGTTCATCACTCTGGTCATTTTCGATTTTATTATTTATCTTTCTAAAAATTGATGCTCACCGCACGCAGGTTTTGTCGAGGTGGTGATATTTTGAGGGTATGAGGTTACACAAAGAGCCACAGAGAAAAAACAGAGAACCACAGAGAGATAAATTGCTCAAAATCTCTGTGGTTCTCATCTTAAACTCTGTGGCTCTCTGTGTAACCTCATTCCCTCATTTACAAGAACTCTTTATCAAAATTTACATTGAATCTGTCTCAAAAATTATGTTTCAAAATTAATAGATAATACTTCTCAAAATGACCACCGATACCACCATTTCAAAAAACGCTAAAATCCTGATTGCCGTAGCCGCATTGGGCTATTTTGTGGATGTTTACGATCTCATTCTTTTTGGCGTAGTCCGCAACCCAAGCCTTGCCAGTTTGGGATTAAACAAAGCTCAACAACTTACCCAAGGACTCACCCTTTTCAATATTCAAATGGCAGGAATGTTGATTGGAGGAATTTTGTGGGGTATTTGGGGCGACAAAAAAGGACGTAAATCCGTGCTTTTTGGTTCAATTTTGATGTATTCAACCGCCAATACGCTGAACGGATTTGTGAATGATACAGAATTTTTAGATGCCATCACTCAATACGCAATTCTTCGTTTCATAGCAGGAATTGGACTTGCGGGTGAATTAGGGGCGGGTATTACACTCGTGAATGAAACCTTACCCAAAGAAAAAAGAGGAATCGGAGCCTTACTCATTGCGGGTACGGGAGCGTTGGGTGCCGTTACGGCTGCACTCGTGGGTGGATATAGCCAAGACCCCGAATGGTGGAGAACCTGTTATTTCATCGGTGGAGGCATGGGTTTATTTTTGTTGATTCTCCGCTTCGGAACATTTGAATCTGTCCTTTTTCAGAACGTTGAAAAGAATGTTCAAAAAGGTAACTTTCTTAGCCTGTTTACGAATAGAAAGCATTTTATGAAATATTTTTATTGTATTCTGATAGGTTTACCAGTCTGGTACGTCGTTGGAATTTTAGTTTTAGTTGCCCCTGAAATGAGTAAAGCCCTAAACGTTCAAGGCGAAATATCAGGAGGAAAAACCATTATGTTTTGTTATGCAGGACTTTCTTTGGGCGATTTTTTGAGTGGTGTGGTCAGTCAGCTTATGAAAAGTAGAAAGAAAGCCATCTATATTTTTATAAGCATGGCAATCATTTTCACAATTATTTATCTTAATTCTTTCGGTATTTCTGCTAATAATTTTTATATGCTTTGCTTCATTTTGGGTTTCTTTGGGGGTTATTGGGCAGTTTTCGTAACGATGTCTTCTGAACAATTTGGAACAAATATCAGAGCCACCGTAACCACAACCGTACCCAATTTTGTGCGAGGTGCTTTAATTCCTATCACCTTGGGTTTTAGGGCATTAATTCCAACCTACGGATTATTACAGTCAGCAATGATTGTGGGTGTGATTTGTTTCGCTGCTGCTCTGTGGGCAACTTCACAGGTGGAGGAGACTTTTACGAAGGATTTGGATTATGTGGAGTAGGGGAATTAAAAAACTTTATAACTCTGTACTATACCGTTGTCTGTGTCCTCGCATACGACAATCTAATAGTCGCCTGTGAGAACACAGACAACGGCGAAAAAGCAATAAAATTTAACCCTTTCTCCTTTCTATCCCATCAAAAAATTATCAATAAAAACTTCATAATTCTCCAAATTCAACATTTTTTACTGGATTTGGAGAATTATAAAATTTTATAACTCTCCAAATCCAACACTTTTTCTTATATTTGGAGAATTATAAGAAAAAATGGTAGGAAGAATCAACGAAAGAAAAATATTGGATGAAACTCTGCAATCTTCGCAAAGTGAGCTAATTGCTTTATATGGAAGACGTAGAATTGGGAAAACGTATCTGGTACGAGAACATTTTGCTAATGAAATGATTTTCAGTACCAGTGGTTTGTTCGAGGCAACTTTACAAGAACAATTAAAAGAATTCACTTCCTGTATTAAAAGTGCTTACAAAAGTGAGATGCCCATTCCAGTTCCTAATGACTGGTTTGAAGCATTTGATATGTTAAAAATATTGATTGATAGTAGTAAACAAAAATCGAAAAAAGTAATTTTTTTAGATGAAGTTCCGTGGATAGCAACCGCAAAATCAAGGTTTTTAACGGCATTTGAAGGCTTTTGGAATGGTTGGGCTTCGGCACGGAAAGATGTCGTGGTGATAATATGCGGTTCGGCAGCGGCTTGGATGATTCAAAAAATTGAAAAAAGTAAGGGTGGTTTGTACAATAGAGTTACAAAAAGGATTGTTCTAAAACCTTTTACGTTGGCAGAAACTGAAGTATTTTTTCAAGCTAAATCTTTGAATTTGAGTAGATTACATATTACGGAATTATACATGATGCTTGGGGGAGTTCCGCATTATCTTAATCAAATCAGGAAAGGAGAAACACCTGCTATGGCAATTGAGAGATTAGTTTTTGATAAGGATGGATTGCTTTCAGACGAATTTGAATACTTGTTTTTATCATTGTTTGGAGAAAGTGGACTGTATAAGCAAATTGTAGAAATATTAGCTCAAAATCGTTATGGATTGACTCGTGAAGAGATTTTGATGAAATGCAAAGTGATTTCAAGCGGGTGGTTTAGTAATATTTTAGAGGAATTAGGGGCTTCGGGATTTATAGAAACACAAATGCAATACGCCAAAAATGGAAAAATTATTCATTATAAAGTGACTGATAATTATTCATTATTTTACGTTAATTTCAAAAAAATAAAAAAATTCCAAAATTGGACGGCAGTTCAAAATACCCAACAATGGAAAACTTGGAGCGGGTTAACTTTTGAAAATGTATGTTTTTATCATAGTAATAACATCATAAAAGCATTGGGAATTTTAGGCATACAAACCACCGTTTCATCGTGGTCGAACCGTGGAGATGATGAAATGAAAGGGGCTCAAATAGATATGGTTATTGATAGAGGAGATAAAGCAATCAATGTCTGTGAGATAAAATTCAATGAAAATCCCTATTTAATTACGAAGAATTACGCTCAGGAAATGCGATTAAAAATGACGGCTTTTAATCATTTTACTAAAAACAAAAAGACGCTTTTCTCAACATTTATAACGGCAGGTGGCTTAGTTCAAAACAGTGAAGCGAATGCTCTCTTGCAATCAACTATTAACTTAGATGATTTATTCTAATAATTTCTAAAATCCCAAAATCCATGAAAAAGCTAATCCTCATATTATCCCTAATCACAACAACTATGTTCGCCCAAAAGACCACCAAACTCTTTAACGGTAAGGATTTGAACAATTGGTTTGTGGATGTGCCAGCGATGGATAATGACCCAAAAGCCATTAATCCTTTTATCATTCGGAATGGTTTGTTAGTGAGTTTAGGAGAACCGCAGGGGCATTTAATTACGAAATCAACATATGAAAATTACCGTTTGGAAGTAGAATATCGCTTTGTGGGGAAACCAGGCAATTGTGGTGTTTTGGTTCATGCTTCTTCGCTACGGGCATTATACAAGCAATTTCCAAAGTCTATTGAAGTACAAATGATGCACGACAATGCAGGAGATTTTTGGTGTATTGCCGAAGATATTAGCGTGCCAGATATGGAAAAACGAAGAGGTCCAAGAGCAAATTGGGGCAATGTTGATGGCAAGGAACGAAGAATAAAAAACCTAACCGATAATTCTGAAAAACCCCTTGGAGAATGGAATAAAATGGCGGTGGAATGTCGTGGAAATAAAATTAAAGTGACTCTCAATGGTGACCTTGTAAATGATGGATTTGGAGCAACCGTTCAAAAAGGACAAGTGGCTTTGCAAGCGGAAGGCTCAGAAGTGGAATTTCGGAAAGTGGAATTAACGCCTTTGAAATAATGCTTAAATCGTAATTTTCCTATCCCTCGCAATCACTTTCCAAGCATCAACAGCCGTATTATTCTCCACAATTTGTACTTCTTTATGCAAAGCCACCTTCGGATAAATGTGGATTGGAACGCCGTACCAAACGTCTCCAACAGCATATTTATCGGTATTTTTAACTTGGACAACCAAATGTTCTTAATGCCAAACCAGTTCATGAGATTGGGATTCAATTAGTCATTTTGCGAAACTACTCAAAAAAAAATCCCTTTACCAACATAGGCAAAGGGATTTTTATTGATAATGAGTTTACCCTCAAAAATTATAATTCAACCCCACATAAATCATTCCAGATTTTGCTCTGAATCTATCATTTGCCGAAGGAATTGTTTGAATTTTTGTCGTTGTTGTTAATTCATTAAATAAATATTGATAGGCAACTTTCAACCCCAAATGGTCAGATAATTTATACCGAACAAACAAATGAGAATTCAAAGAACCTTTGTCGTTATCACCCACCAATAAAATGTTTGGCGAAGTTGGACTTGCTGAACTTGCCGTTGATTTTCTATTTCTGATGTAAGAAGGCATTCCAGTTGGTCCAAACGAAATTCCGATGGCATCAATGTTGAATCCTACGTCAAATTTTTCGGAGATTTTATAGCCCAAATTAATGGTTAAATTGAGAGAATTCACGCTTGGACTTGGAGCCAAAAGCGTATCCACGTTTTTATCATCAGCCGTTAAATCTGCTGGGGCGGTCGTGAAATTTACGTTACTGCCAAAAAATGAGGTAAGTCTAATTCCCGTGCCTATGTAAAACTTTTTCTTGGCTCCAAGTCCCCAGTTATGAAAACCTGATGCACTGATGCTACCAGCCGAAGAACCAAATGCCCC
>JAYUIP010000970.1:0-1265 GCA_043765945.1 Arcicella sp. | reverse complement strand
GTGTTAAAGTAAAGTATCTTTCCGCCAGAAGATTAAAGTCGCAAGACTAATAATATTGAGATAGTTCAAGGCATATAAAGCCTTGTTATTCGCTTCCTCAAAAATCCAATGGCGTTGAATTTTTAAAAATTCTGCCTTGATTTTGTGAGGTTTTTTTTGTTCTACAACCACAAAGAGAATATGAGTTACATAGTTTTAGAGATTTTTTGTAATTACATAACACAGGTAGTAATAGTTTTTAGTATGTAGATTTTAATGTTTCATTTTATTGTTAATTGAACAATTCCCAGCCCAAAGTACCTACAATTTATAAGTTCGGATATGACCACTAATTGTTTCCGAAGAAGCATTTCTTAAGTAAAAATCAAACGATTAAGATTTTAGAAGCTCTTTTTAGGGCTTGATGATACACTATTGCCTTTTCCGAAGGATTCATACATAAGGATTAATTTTAAAGATGTATAAAAATGCAAGAACAAAACCGCCATTTTGCTTTTGAGGCAAAGTATTCGCAGATACTTTCAAAGAAGGGATTTTATCAAAATACATGGGGTGAGTGGTCTGGCTAAATGTTGGACTATCTCTCTCGTGTATTTTTTTGTCGAATTTAAACAGTGTAAATATTAACGTTTTTTAGTATCTAAATTCAATACCGCCATGAACAGGATTTACCAAAATACTTTTGTGAATTCAATTTTGAAATTCACCAAAAATTTATACTTCAAAGTTACAAAAGATTTGAAGTCAGTTTCTCAGAATTCTTCCTTTAGATGGATTTGGGTTGTTTTATTCCTTTTTTCGTTGGAACAATCTTTCTCGCAAACACTCCCACAACTTAACAATAATAATATTTCTTGTTCGGGTTGTTCAATCACTAATTCTTTTGGCTATCCAACAGCGGCAACAGCAGTTACGGGATCAGGAGCAACGCCAACTACCTATAATTTGGCTCCAAATACCATTCTTAAACAATGTGCAACCGTGAAAACTGATATTAACGGTACGGTCGGTATTATTAACCAGATTTTTACTACACAACCCTCGGGCAATACAACTTGTACCAGTAATACCGCTTTTACTCGCATAGGTAGTTTATATGCCATCAGTGGCGGTGCTTGTACGGGTACTGAAATTCCTGCTGTCAGAAAGGGAACAAACAGTAGTTCTTTCAATAATGAATACGTTGGGTTATCACCCAATACAGATTATATATTGGTATTTAATACAACGGTTAATAGCACTTGTACGCAATATCAAACATCAGT
>JAYUIP010000969.1:0-1266 GCA_043765945.1 Arcicella sp. | reverse complement strand
TTGTAAGAAGATGGGATTGATGTTGAGTTCGCCAGGATTTAGGTACTTATTGAACCGTCTTTTGATTTTATCAATGTCAATATTGGTATTATGAAAATTATGTAATGCTTTTGCTATATTTTTTATCAATTCGTCTAAAAAAATAATGTGGTCTTTTTGAGTGTTTTTTCTATTGAGCAATATCCGATAGGCATCTCGATAGTTTTCAACAAACTGTCTTACAACGATAGTATTATTTTGGAAAAGACCTAAATTCGATTTTTGATGGGCTTTCGGAAAATCTTTAAACAGTTTTGAATCTTTAAAAATATCAAAAAACAAAGCCTCTCTGACTAAAAGATTATCAGAGAGGTTATTGACATTTTGTTTCACTTTTATAATCCAAGCATCACGGAACTTATTGGCAAAAAAATTGAGTTTTTCTTCTTCGCTTATATCCTTACTCGTGAAATCAGTTATAAGTTCATCTTGATTTTTAAGCCTGTTTAAATAGAAAATAAGATTACTTTCCCCTTTCTTTTCCAAACTAAATTCATCGCCTTGAAATACACCTTTTTCAAGAATTCCGTTGTTTAAGAGAAATAGAATCATGTTGTGGCTTTCCATCATTAAAACAGTTTAAAATCAAGAGAAATATATTTAATCTTCATGTGCAATTCTTACAAACTCTTTGAATATGCCTCCATCATTAACAAAATTGATTTTCCCGCCAGAAGGAGTATCCACGGCTTGAATTTGGTCTAAAATACCACTATTAAAAATAGTATTGATTTCATTTGTATTGACTCCACTTACGTCTTTTAAACGATCTATTTTATCAATATTTATTCCTTGAAGGAAATACTTCAAAAGTAGCATATTTTGTGGAGTACTGAGTCCTCCAAAATTTTTCATAGGCATTCTAAATGTAGCCTTACTGGAGTCAAATTGAAAGTGAGTTAATTTTTGTCCTGTCAATAAATCCAAAGGTCCTTCTTTAAAACTATAAAGAGCCTCATTAATACCTAAATCAATGTAAAAGAACGTTTTGTCGGTAAAAAAGAGTTTATAGGTAGTATCAGTAAGATCATTATCCTCATGTTCCATTTCAGCAAGTTTATTATTAAATGTCTTCACTCCATCCAAAACTGGATTTTTAGTTTTTACAACCACTGCATTAATATGTACTAAATCTTCGGTATGAAGTACATTAGAGATTACGTCATAAACAGTTACGAGATTTGGGTTGAATTCTGCCATTTTTGTTAAATATTTAAATTGTGAAAA
>JAYUIP010000968.1:0-1268 GCA_043765945.1 Arcicella sp. | reverse complement strand
GATAAATTAAGACAATTTAACCTGTCAATTGATGATATTGATAATGCCTTGCAGCTCACAAACCAGAACACAACGGGTAACTTTTTTAATCGTTTTGGTTCGGAGGTATTGATTAGAAACGTAGGCAGAGCTAACACCTTAGAAGATTTAGCCCAAACCGTAGTGGGAAATAAAGATGGCTTACCCGTACTCCTTTCCCAAGTGGCGGACGTAAAATTTGGCTCGGCACTTAAAAGAGGAGATGCCAGTATCAATGCCAAACCCGCAGTAATTTTAACCGTTGAAAAACAACCAGGTGCCAATACCGTTCAACTAACCGATGAAGTTGAAAAAGCCCTTCTGGAATTACAAAGTACGTTGCCGAAAGACGTAAAGTTAAATCCAAGAATTTTTCAGCAAAAAAACTTTATTGTCAATTCTCTAAAAAATGTGGAAGAAGCCCTCAGAGATGGCTTCATTCTCGTAGTTATTATTCTCTTTTTGTTTTTACTCAACTTCCGCACTACCATTATTACCCTTACCGCCATTCCGTTATCGTTGGTGATTTCGGCAATTGTTTTCAAGGCTTTTGACATATCCATCAACACCTTAACGCTTGGGGGATTGGCAATTGCCATTGGTGAATTAGTGGATGATGCCATCGTGGACGTGGAAAATGTGTTCAGAAGATTGAAAGAAAATAGTCTTTCCGATTCCCCACAACCCATTTTACAAGTTATTTATCATGCCAGTTCCGAGGTCAGAAATTCCATCGTTTACGCCACCATTATCGTAGTATTGGTATTTTTACCGTTGTTTTATATGCAAGGAATTGAGGGCAAAATCTTTGCACCCTTGGGCATTGCCTACATTACTTCCATCATTGCATCATTGGTTGTTTCGCTGACCCTTACCCCAGCTTTATGCAGTTATTTGTTGAATAACCTGAAAACCCACGAAGAAAAAGACAGTGTTTTAGTCCGTTTTCTTAAACGCCAAGATACTAAAATCCTTCATTGGGGTTTGGAAAGACCTAAATTTATTATTGGCGTTG
This sequence comes from Arcicella sp., assembly GCA_043765945.1. Classification (GTDB taxonomy): domain Bacteria; phylum Bacteroidota; class Bacteroidia; order Cytophagales; family Spirosomataceae; genus Arcicella. The sequence continues at coordinate 235 of JAYUIP010000968.1, read as the reverse complement.
CCTTGATATTGATTGTGGCAGCTTTAAGTATTGTTCCTTTCTTCGGAACAGAATTTTTACCGCCTTTTAATGAAGGTTCATTTACGATAAATTTCTCTACCCCTGCGGGAACGTCTTTGGAAGAAAGTAATCGAATTGGAACAATGGGTGAAAAATTGATGCTCAGAGTCCCAGAAGTTGAATATGTGAGTCGTAGAACGGGAAGGGCAGAATTAGATGAACACGTTGAACCCGT
>JAYUIP010000967.1:0-1268 GCA_043765945.1 Arcicella sp. | reverse complement strand
GGTGGTGTTTTTTTGCGTTCAGCCGATGGTGGCGTAACTTGGACACAAATAACGAGTGGTTTGGCAACTACGGGTGCTGATAGATACGCCGTTGATGTTTCGCCCGCCAATGCAAATTATGTGTATCTCATGGCAACAAATAGTAGTTCGGACTTGCTTGGATTTTATCGTTCCACAGATGCGGGTTTAACCTTTACGACCATGTCCACCACACCAAACATCCCTGGCGGACAAGGTTGGTATAATTTGGCAGTTGCCGCTGATCCTCTTAATCAAAACACCGTTTATGCCGCTGGAATAGATGCCTACAAATCGTTGGACGGGGGTGTAACTTGGATAAATTTAACCCGAGTTTATTCGGGAGCTGCCCCCAATACTCACCCTGATCACCACGATTTGACTTTTTCGGGAACTTCGACGCTCTACACCACCAATGATGGCGGGGTTTATAAAACTACGGATGCGGGGGCAACGTGGTCAAATATTTCATCTAATCTGTCCATTGCACAACTTTATGGTCTTGGGCTTTCGGGAACTAACCCAAACCTTATTGTTAGCGGTCATCAAGATAATGGAACGAATATGACAACTAATTTACTTAATTGGAAAGTAATTTATGGGGGTGATGGAATGATTACTTTTATTGACAGAACCAACGATAATATTGTGTATGCCTGTTACCAAAATGGGGGTTTGGCGAAGTCCATTAATGGCGGAGTAAATTTCAATTCATTTACTACTGGCTTTTCAGGAGGATGGTGGGTAACGCCATTTATACAAGATCCTGTCACTGCAAATGTAGTTTATGCGGCTGGAGATCGAGTTTTTAAATCAACGGCTGGTGCGGCTTGGGTGGCAATAAGCCCCGATGATGTAGATTTTAAGAGTATTCTTTGGATGGATATTGCCCGAAGTAATAACCAAATCATTTATGCAATAACAAACTCTTTTTTATACAAAACCGTGGATGGTGGAGCAAATTGGATAAAAATGACGGGTTTGACTGATGGTCAATTGGCTCATATTCATATTGATGTCAATGACCCAAATATCATTTATGCTTCTCGGTACACCTATTATGGTGGAGCCGTTTCCAGATCAACAGATGCAGGATTAACGTGGTCGAATTGGTCAACGGGTTTGCTTAATGTGCCAACAAATACGGTGGTTACGGTAATAGGAAAACCTGGCGAAGTGTATTGTGGAACCGATTTAGGCGTATATTATCGGAATAATGCTTCAACTTCTTGGGCGGCTTACACGACGGG
>JAYUIP010000966.1:0-1269 GCA_043765945.1 Arcicella sp. | reverse complement strand
GCTCAAAAGCCTGGCAAACCTTTCTGGTTTGGAAAATCGGAGGAGGGGAAAACGGTCTTTGCCTTGCCAGGTAATCCAGTTTCCACGTTTTTGTGTTTCTGTAAATATTTTTTAAATCAAAAAGAGGAGCAAGTAATTTTAGATAAAGCCGTATTTTTTAAACCAAATGTCGCTTATTTCGTACCCGTAAAAACCTATTTTCAAAACGGAAAGATGATGGCAACACCGTTTGAAGGCAGTGGCTCGGCGGACTTTGCGAATCTAACCGATTGTGATGGATTTGTGGAATTACCCGCTGATAATCAGGAGTTTAAGGCTGGTGATGTGTTTGGGTTTGTGCGGTTTAGGGGTTAAAAATTTTGGAGATTAATCACTTTAAAAATAATCTCCAAAATATACATTTCTTCAATTAGAAGAGGCTTTTATTTTTTGAATTATATCTTCTACATATTTGATAGGAAGTTCAAACGCATCAGCAATAAAATTTGCATCGACTCCTTTTTTTAGTAATCCTTTTATGTGATTAATTGTCGTATTTGTTTGAATCTCCTCGGCGATTGTCATGGCGATATTTGTTACATTGTTTGAAACTTTGGCAAAGATAATGATTAAGTCATTGTATGTCAAGTTGGTAGCATTATCAATATAAATAAACATAGAACGAATGAAATCAACTTCGTGAGCTTTATCTAAGGCATTGAGTTTCTCGACCCAGAAAGAAATTAAACTTAGAAATTTCTCCTTTTCATCTCTACTATGTTTAAGCAACATAGCAGTTGTGCTAAGAAAGTTATTGTTAAAACTTGCTATTTGATAATCTTCAAATTCATTGAGTGAGAACAATAGATAGTCAAATTCAGGAATAAATCGAAGTAAATCGGAAGTAGGATTGCCAAAATAGGTTCTCATTGACATCTTCATCCAAGCAGTATTTCCGTGATAAATAATGATCGGAATTACCACCGTTGACTTCTTTTTTTGTTTTTGATTTTCATGCCAAACATTAGTCATATACCTTAAAAGTTGCCATTGAGGAAAATCACTTTGATAAGATTTATGTTCAAAGAGAAGCGTTATTACTGCTTCTTCTCCTTCATATTCACATTGGTAAGTTAAATCTGCCAAATACTCAGACAAAATCGAATCTGTAAAAGATGAGTTAGTCAGTTTGATAGAATTAAGGTTTATTTTATTACCGATTTCTGTTGGAAAGACTTCTTCAATGAAACTTTGTATAACTTCTAAACGAGAAAACGATTCCTTAAAAAA
>JAYUIP010000965.1:0-3898 GCA_043765945.1 Arcicella sp. | reverse complement strand
CAGACAGTAAATCGTGACCATCCAAAAATATATCGGCATCTACTTTTATAACGTCGCCCACAAAGGCTTTCACAGCAAAACGCCCAGCTTCTAAGTGTGGAGATACATTTTCAATAATTACTCTTTGTTGTCCTTGAATACTTGCAGGAATTGAATTCATAGTATTTTTGTTAAGTGCTTTATTACGAAAGATAAATTATCATAGTGAATTATAAACTGCATTTTATCCGTTTATAAAAATTGGCACGCAAATTGAACACACAAAAGTGATTGTTGCAAAAAGTGCTTAGATTTGCAGTATCAGTAATTTTATTTGGAATTAGAACGCAATAATATAAATAATTATCGAAAGATTGTATTAATTGTTCTTAATACTGAATTGAAATTTAGCCAAAGTAGAAATTTAAACCATCATTGCCATGAAGAAGATTATCGCATCAACATTGATTGTTTTGTGGTTTTCAGCTCAATTAGTAGCAAACCAGATTGATCCCATCAACAAAGGCGGGGAAGAGGGAACTGCCCGTTATTACGCCGCAAATCTCAAAGGAAAACTGACCTCGTTCGGAGAGAAATACGACGACTCCCAATTGACGGCTTCACACTCCAAATATCCATTAAACACCTTATTGAAAGTTACAAATTTAGAAAATAATCTTTCCGTACAAGTCAGAATTAATGATTATTGTAAATGTGAAGAAGAAGGTAAAATTATTAATTTATCGAAAGAAGCTGCTTCAAAATTAGGCATGATGGCGAGCGGAAAAGCAAAGGTAAGATTAGAGGTCATATCACAGCCAACACCCGACAAAGTAATTGATAAAGCCCTTGAAAACCTTTTGAACAAAGGTCGTGAGGTGAATGCCAAAGAAGAAGGTAAAGAAACAAAGGAGGTAAAACCTGCCACGTCGAATGCAATATCAACGTCCAAAGCACCCGTAGAGCCTTTTTCAATCAATCATACATTTGACATTGGCGGTGCCGAAAAAAATCCGAAAGGTTTTGGAGTACAAGTAACCGCTCTTTCAAGTTTGAATATGGTACAGGATTTATATGATGAATTATTGAAAATGGGCGTTAAAAAAGAAGAGATTTACGTCCAAGTTGGAGTAAAAGATACGACAAAAATTTATCGGTTAATGTTTGGCGAATTTTATACAAAAGAAGCCGCCAATGAGAAATTGACTTGGTTATCGCAACATGGTTATAAAGGCGTTATTCGTTCGCATTATAACTTGTAACCCGAACTTTCCAGTTCGGAGATTAATCATGAAAATGCCCAGACTTTACAATTTGAGCATTTTTTGTGTGACCCGAACTTTCCAGTTCGGATTTTAATAATAAAATTCTTAGACTTTGCAGTTTGAACATTTTTTGTGTAGCCCGAACTTTCCAGTTCGGATTTTATTTTATTGAATGCCGAACTGGAAAATTCGGGTTACATCTTTCCCAAAATATCTTCAATTAAATCATTCATTTGATTCCCTTGAATCTGTGGTTTTTTATATCGACTATCAAAATAAAAAGGCTCAATTTTTGTAATTAATTCTTCATTCATACGTTCATGAAGCGGATTCAAAAGCACATTGTATGATAGTTCTGTTTGAAGAGAATGTACAGCGGTTGGCAATTGCAGGGCTAAGTGATTTTTATTCTTAAACCATTGATTAGTAACCATTTGTAGCGTTTTGGGTGCTGGATTATTTCGCCAATTCTTTGGCAACATTTCAGGTTCAATCGCCAATATTCCTTCCTCTTCAATTTCAATCGTAGCTACCAACATATCAGGCAATTTACTATTTGGAAATCCTTCAAAATAATGCACTAAATATTCCAAGGAAGCCAATTCTACCGAAAGTGAGGTATAAACAACGGGCATTCCCGCAGGATTCCACCGTCCGCCTGTGAGTTCCGCCCCTTTACCCGATAAAAAATCTTTGGGTAATCCATACCGTGCCAATTGCAGGCGATATAGTCTCATTAGTGGTTGAATTATTGAAAATTGTTGGGTATTTTACTGGAAGAATGTCAAAATTCAACATTCCAATAACTCAACAATTGATTATGAGTACGTACCAAATTCAATGCGACTCAACACATTGTCCACCAATTCAAAACCCGTGACGGTGTCTAACAAATCTAAGGCTGATTTATCCCCAAATATTCGCATAGATTGTTTCATCCACGGTTTAAAATCTTCAAGCGTTGAGAATACTTCTTCGCCATGTTGATATAGTAACATTAACTTCAAAAGTCGTTCGGTTGAAGAAGTATCTAATTGTGTATCAAGCGAATAACGATGAAAAGTTCGTTCAGAAATATTTAATATTCGAGCCATATCACGGTCGGAAAGACTTAGTTTTTGAGCCACTAAATCAACTGCCGCCCGACTCAGTCCCTTCCGAGAAAGCTCTATCAAATCCAAAGGATTTTTCAAGCGATTTATTACCAATGTTTGTTTCATAATTTAAAAATTTACAATATGGCGTAAATATATATGCCATTTGGCAGCTTTGCAAATTTAAGAATAAAAAAAGGTTCTTGATTAACACAATGAGCATTTTCATTATGTTAATCAAGAACCTTTTAGATTTAAGAATTATATGAAAATATTAACGCAGGCTGGCAGTTCCACTGTGGGTTCAACCCAGCCTGCGTTTTACCCTAATTCAAATCTCAAAACTCACTCCTTCATTACCTTCTTATTTACAAAACCTTTATCAGTCTTCACACTAATAATATACATTCCCGAAGGCTGAGATTGAACATCGAATTTTACTGATTTAGCGTTATCGGTTCTCTCTAATTCATTCAAAATAACGCCTTTTGAATTTATCAATGTGGCACTTTCCCAATTAAAAGAATCAGGAATTTGTATTGAAATTACTGATTGTGTTGGATTGGGAGAAATCGTTATTTCATCCGAAGGTTCATTATCAGAAGCCATTCTTGATGAACTTGGCATCGTTCCACAATCTGAAACTTCCACTCTTACTGTTGTAGTTGCTCTACAATTCGCCTTGCTTGTATCAGTCGCCGTTACAGTGTAAGTTATTGTTGTTAAAGGACTTACGACTGCCGTTGGTGATGTTGCACCTGAAACAATGCTGGTGGTTGGTGTCCAATTGTAAACAGCTCCCGACACATTACTTGACGCTGAAAGCGTTGCTTGACTTCCACGGCAAATTTTAATGACAGAATCCTTGACTGCAACACTTATTAAGCATGGAGGAGTACAATCTCTCAAAGTTACTTTAACCGAATCTTTTTTAATACAAACTGTTCCATCAGTATTTAGGACAGAGACGGTGATATAATACGTAATTGGACTTGACATTGGAGTAACTATTGCAACAGCAGTTGAGGCGGTGAATCCAGTAGTTGAAGATGTCCACGAATAGTTTGCCCCTGAAATGGCAGGAGTAACTTGTGCCGCTAATGTTGTTGAAGAACTTTTACAAATAGTTCTAACCGAATCTTTAACTGACAAAGCCCACTGACACGGCACAGGTGGAGGACATGGTTTCACAACAACCATTATGGAACCATCTTTTTTGCAAGTTGTACCTGGAACAGATACAATTAAGTTATATGTTGTGGTAACTGAAGGCTTTGCCCAAGGACTTTTGATAGTTGCACTACTTAAACCTGTTGCAGGAATCCACAGATAAGTCAAACCAGTTAAAGGATTAATATTAGGATTTAATTGCACAGAATCGCCTAAACAAATTATCACTGAATTTGGCATAAAGCCTACTTTAACAGAATCACAAGGAGTTAAAGGAGGACAATCTTTCAAATAAACCGTTACATTTGCTTTCTTCTTGCAAAGCGTTCCGTCAGGATTCACAGTTGTGATAGTGACCGTATAAACCGTTGGATTTGCCAAAGGTGTAAC
>JAYUIP010000964.1:0-1270 GCA_043765945.1 Arcicella sp. | reverse complement strand
TCAAAAAGTTGCTCATCGTAGGGCGATTTAATCAAATCTTGGTATGTTGCACTGGCAGCAGCTTTGCCCATATTTTGTTGCACCGTTGGTCCTTTGGGTGCTAACATTTTCTTGGGAGCATCTTTTGCAGAAGCCACCGTAGCGTGGTATAAAATGCTGTTATTATCAAACCATGATAAATCATCAATCACAATATTCAAAGGCGTTTGATTGATTTTTGCTGCCTTTTTTGTAGTCAAATCAATCATATACAAATCAACATTATCCGAATTGGTTTGCGTAAAAGCAATTTTATCATCGTTCGGACTCCACTGAAAATTTCCTGCTTTCAAATTAATTGGTAATCCAGAAATCTGAAAATCTTGACCCGTTTTTATTTCTTTCACAGACAATCCAACAGCATTAGTCGTGCGACTTGGCGAGAAATTATTTGGATTAATTCGAAGACCTGCAATTCGTAATTCAGGTTGTGCCAATTCTTCAACGGTTGGCATAGCACTGCGTTCGATAATTAACATCCAATCGCCTTTATCGTTGATACTTACGCCTGGAGAGGGTTTTGCAATTGCCAAATTCATAATGGCTGTTGGTGGAGTTTTATACTCAATGGCATCTTGTGCATTGAGTTGGAAACAGATAAAAGTGGTAATTAAAAGGAAAAACTTCTTCATTATTTTTTAGATTTATTGATGAATAGTTAAAATTTTAAAAGTTAACTGATGTTACGCAAGCCTGAAGGGCTTTAATATGAATAGCCGTATGTGCAATATACGGAACATTAAATTCTGTTAACACAACCCTGAAAGGGTTTAATAGCTCAATGTGATGGATTAAACCCTTTCAGGGTTTTGGACACAGTCCTAATTTTCCGTAGGTTACACCTACGGCTATTAAAATTCAAGCCTTTTAGGCTTTTTGATCTGCGTAACTTCAGACGTTAATTTATTTTTTATTTTTATAATTTTCTTCATAGGTATTTATCCAATTTTCCATCGTCATTTTACTGGCAAGTTGCCCAACTAATTCATACGGAATCTGGTCAATTTTCTTAAAACGAATGCAACCAACGCCCATGTCTAATTTTGCCTTTGAATGTTTTGGGTATTCATTGGTGAACCATTCCAGAATAGATTTATCGGCAAAACCCATGTAGTGTAAGGCAATAAAATTTTTCTGAGAAGCAAGATTCATGAAAGGCAAAGGCAGTTTTGTATTACAATGATAGCCACTCGGATAGATGGAATGAGGCACAACGTAGCCAATGGTTCCA
>JAYUIP010000963.1:0-1273 GCA_043765945.1 Arcicella sp. | reverse complement strand
ATAATCCTTCGACTAATCTTACTTATGATGGTGTAAATGTTTATGGCGATGATTTTAACAACGGTGGAGCGTTTACATATCCAGCCGTTTATCCCAATGCCCCTGCCTTGGCGGGCAAGACCGTTACACGCACGGGTTATACGGAACTTGATTTATTGCAAAACGGTGGACAATTCAAAAGTATCCGAGTTAATGCGGCTCTTCACGTGAAATTGACCGATAAAATTGAAGCAATTGCCGCTTGGTATTATGGTAACGGGAATTTCATCAGAACGGCAGGTTTCAGAGAATATTATCCAGATTATAATCGCCACCAAATCAAGCTTGAATTGAAGGCGGACGAATGGTTTTTGAGAGGATATACTACGATGCAAGCCGCTGAGGGTTATAATTTGGGAAGTTTAGCTCAACGAATGTTACAAATCAGCAAGCCTACCGCCACATGGGGAGCGAATTTTGCTACGGCTTATGCTGCCAATGGAGGAAACATCACTGCTTCAAGGGCGGCGGCTGACGCAGGAAAATTCATGGTGGGCGATGCTAATTTTAATAAATATTACAATGATTTATCAACGACATTGAGTACCGATTTTATCCCAGGAAGCACCACGGTTAGAGGTGTTCGTATTTTAGATAATTCGTCTTTATCGCACGTTGAAGGAATGTATAATTTTAAGAAAATCTTGCCAGAAGCGGTTGAAATTATTACAGGAGCAAGTTTCCGTCGATATAATTTATTGACGAAAAAAACCATTTTTCCAGTAAGTAAAATTGATGGAAGTGAGTTTACGATTAATGAATATGGCTGGTACACGCAAGGTTCGGTAAAATTGAAATTATCGGATAATATTACATTCAAGCCAACGGTGGCAGTTCGTTACGATAAAAACCAATACTTCGACGGTGGATTTACGCCAAGAGTTTCGGGTGTTTTAACTTTTGGGCAACATAATTTTCGTGCTTCTTGGCAATCAGCTTTCCGTAATCCTTCGCCAAATCAGTTGTTAGCCGATGGCGGAACGGGTGAAGTGGGCGGTTCGCAAGCATCCATTGATGGAGCCAATTTAATTGTAAATCCAGCCTACACTGAGGCTTCGGCAAATGCCTACCGTGCCTCAATTAATGCAGCAAATCCGAATGGAAACGAATCGCTCTTGGTGAAATACGTGCCGAATCCAAGTGCATTCACTACCGAGAAAATCAAAACTTGGGAAGTTGGTTATAAGGCTCTTTTGTCCAATAAATTTTTCGTTGATGCCTTCTATTTCAACAG
>JAYUIP010000962.1:0-1273 GCA_043765945.1 Arcicella sp. | reverse complement strand
TATTCGGGGATTCTGTTTTTACAAACATTTACCATTCATTAATCCATAACTTTTAATTTCACCGTTTTCTCAAAATAATTCCCTTTCAACGTATTATTCGGATTGCCTTTCTCTGCCTCTCCCTTCGTCAGCATCACTTGGAGCATGATATTTTCATCTTTTGCCGTACTTAATGGTCGGATGGTCATGGGCAAACTTGTGATGGTTGAATTGGCAAAATTTTCGACTTTATCACCCGTAATTCTACACGATAATTGCAAATTTACTTCCCAATTTGGAGCAAATTTAGACAGCGTATTTTTACCGATTGACGTAGTATCAACATAAATCCAAGCATTTTTTGAAGGTGATAACATTCCTTCCAAATCTTTTCTTCCAAGCACCGTAAGAACCGTTTTGGCTTCGTATCTCTTTGCCGTAATCAAGAATGTACCATCCGCTTGTTTCAAGGATTTTTTAGTTTCTTTATCAATAATGTCGATAATATTATTGGCATCTTCTTTCCAAGGACCATTGTTAGCATGGCACGAAAGACAGTTTTTAGAATTAGTCAAAATCCCAACCCCAGGCGGATAAGCGGCAGCATGATTGAAGCCCAAATTTGCCTTTGTCGTATTGAATTCTGGATGAAAGGTTTTCACTTCATCTCTTTGAAAAAGGCTTGCAATGGTGGAAATGACAAATAGTGATGATAAAATGAGGATGGATTTTTTCATGAGTTGGGGCTGATTTTAATGTAAATTAATGGAAAAAATCGTTGTCGTCGCAATTTGATTTCTCAAATAAACAAAAGTGCTAACTCTAAATAATTAAGAATCAGCACTTTGTATCATTCAAATTTATATTTTTTTAAAACCGCCACCTAACAAAAGCCTCCATTGCCTGATATTCTGCAAGCCCTAGGGTGTTATAAAAATTGGCAGTATTGCTATTTCTATCTTCGGCACGTTGCCAAAATTCACGAGCATCCGTTCCTTGAAATGGCACACCGTCCTTCTGTGATTGGTGCTTAAAAATGCCGTATCTTTTCTTCAAAACTTGGTCGGGCGACATCGGAACTGCCATTTCTATTTGGTCAATGTCCCATTCTTGCCACGCTCCTTTATACAACCAAACCCAACAATTATTCATGTATTCACGGTGCTTTAATTTCTGAACTGCCTCCATGATGGCATCTAAACACACTTTATGCGTTCCGTGAGGGTCGGCTAAATCACCAGCGGCATAAATTTGATGGGGTTGTAATTCTTCAATTTTTGCCATTACTACGTCC
>JAYUIP010000961.1:0-1274 GCA_043765945.1 Arcicella sp. | reverse complement strand
GAGATAAATAAAATATTTCCAAAAATTGAGATACCAAACTTGAATCAATCACAACACATGAAAAAACTAATCCTTTTATTTTCAGTATTCTCGACGGTCACATTCGCCCAATCAGGTAAGGAACAAGTTTTGGTCACAGACATGACTAAGATTCACCAAGTTGCCAACGTTTCAATTTCTCCCGATGGGAAACGAGCCATTTATGCCCTTAAAACCAATGAGCCTAATGAATCAGATAAATTAGATTTTGATTATCGTACTCATTTATGGATAACTGATTTTCAGACAGTTAAACCAATTACTCGTGGTTCTGAAAGTGTCAGTAGTGCCAGTTGGAGTGCAGATAGTAAGCAGGTTACGTTTGCCAGAAATGTTAAAAAAACTTCTCAGATTTTCATTATGCCTTTGGATGGTGGTGAGGCTTTTCAATTAACTGATTTGAAATACGGAGCCAGCAATCCACAATGGTCACCCGATGGAACGAAGATATTATTTATCGTTAATGTTACTTTATCTGAGTTATTGAAAGATTCACTACTGAATCCTTCAAAGAAATTGCCGTCTTGGTCTTTTGAAAAAGCGGGATTTAAAAATAATGATTATCTGAAAAGTAACAAAAAAATAAAAGCTAATCCAGATGGAAATTTAGATGAAATTAGGGCGTATTTAGAAAAGGATATTGAAGACAAAAAAGCCAAAGTTTTCAGCCGTTTAAATTTTCAAGGAGAGTCAACTACTGAACCTGAGATGAAGTTTAATTTACTATTTACAGTTGAAGCAAAAGAGGGAGCAAAGCCTGTTCAAATCACGAAAAGTTTTAGGTCATTTAATAATGCAGTTTGGTCAGCGGATAGTAGAAAAATCTATGCAGTTTGTGGTTTGGATTCGATGCAACATCCTGACCGTGAACTAAATACGGCAATTGTAAGAATGAATATTGATGGTTCAGATTTACGTCAATTAGTTGGTGAGCAAGGAGTTTCTCATAACAGTCCTACCCTATCAGCTGATGGGAAAATGATGATTTTTACAACTTCAAAAGTGGAATGGTTGGGCTTCAATCAAATCATGATTTCAAATGCGGATGGGAGTAATAAAACGCCCATAATTTTCGACCGTGCATCCAATAATTTTGAATGGTCGGACGATTCACGATACGTTTATTTTGCAGCAAATTCTAATGGTGGAATTCCGATGTATCGACTTGATATTCAATCCAAAAAAGTGGAAAGATTGTCAGATTTTGAGTCTGGAATTTCCAGTTTTGATGTTAA
>JAYUIP010000960.1:0-1274 GCA_043765945.1 Arcicella sp. | reverse complement strand
TCTTGTTTTACGGAACCCACTGCACCTGTTAAATCAGATTTTTTCTGAGTTCCATAACCAATCACAACGACCTCATCCAGAATACTTTCGTTGGATATTAAGACCATATTGATGGTGGTCTGATTGCCAACGGTTATCTCCTTTGAGCCAAATCCCACGTATGAAAAAATAAGAACCGATGCACTATTTGGCACATCAATCTTGAATTTTCCATTGGCATCAGTTGCGGTGCCTCTAACGGTTCCTTCGATGGAAATATTGGAACCTACAATCAGTTCGCCTTTTTCGTCTTTAACAGTTCCTGAAACAGAAAGAGGAGAATTATTCTGACCAACAGTCAGAAATGTGAGAAACAATAGCGGTATCAGAAGATACCTTGATAGATAAAATTTACGATTCATAATGAAATTTGTTAAAATTTAGAAATAAAAAATACGTAAAAACGCCACTGGAATTAAAACTCAACAGATATACCCTTCAAAATCGACAATAGATTTTTGGTTAATAGTGATAAGTAATTCTAATGTTTTAAAAGAAGAATGTGTAGTAATGTAGTATTGGAATTTAAAGAAGTTATGTTAAGGGGAATGAAATTGTGGTGAACAAATTTAAGTTTTTTAATTAATGAAACTTATTCAAAATTGTACAATACTTATCCTTTTTTGTACATAATTGGTGATTTTGTAAAAATAGGGTTGAACTAACATTCTGACTTAAAATTCAGCATTATTTTTATGCCGTTTATTAAATTGTCGTTACGTTTGTATTAATTAATCAAATCCAAGATATGAAAAACAATTCCCTCTTACTGTTAGTCTTTTTTTGCAGTTTTTATCAAATAAAAGCTCAGTTAAAAACAAAGATTAATCATGGTCATACAAAAACAAAAAGGGTGAAATCTACTCAATTAAAACTGGTTTGGAGTGATGAATTCAATTATTCAGGTTTGCCCGATTCCACTAAATGGGGCTATGATGTTGGCGGCGATGGTTGGGGCAATAACGAAGCACAATTTTATACCAAAGCGGACATTAATAATGCCGTTGTTGGCAACGGATATTTATCAATAATTGCCCATAAAGAAAAGCGTGAAGGTAAAGAATATACTTCTGCCAGAATGGTTACCAAAGGCAAAAAAGATTGGAACTTTGGGCGAGTTAATATTAGAGCAAAACTACCAAAAGGACGTGGCACTTGGCCCGCAGGTTGGATGTTAGGCTCGAACATAAACACGGTTGGCTGGCCTCAATGCGGTGAAGTTGACATTTTAGAAC
>JAYUIP010000959.1:0-3911 GCA_043765945.1 Arcicella sp. | reverse complement strand
CAAAATTTAGTTCATTATCAAGATTTGCATAATTTATAAAACCGTTTTCTTGATACCCCACAAAATCCATCTTTAACTCGTTTGACGTTAGTCGGTCGTATTCTTTTTTGATTAAATTTTGAAGTGCTACATCATTACCATACGTTCTACCAAACTCTTCTGCACAGCCTACTTTAAAGTCAGAAACCGATTTAAGCGTGTAATCAGTAACTCTGGCACTGGAAAGGGCATTGGAATCCACTTTTTGTTCTTCTATAGCTTCCATTTCTGGCTTGCAGGAATAAATGGTTAAGCCAATGGCTAAAATTGAAATGTTCAACATTAATTTACTACCAAGTTGAACTAAAAAAATCGTTTTCTTTTTCATCTTTGATAAATGTTTTAGTTATAAAGTTTGGAAAATTTGATATGTAATAAGCAGTTATTACGAATCAAACTTAGCAAGTTGAAACGGATTAGATTATAGGGATAACCCTATAAAAAACAGAACATTGAGTTTGGAGAAAATTGATAGAGATATTGAGTTAAAATACTCAATATCAGTTGATTTGAAGAAATGAAAGTTTCGCCTTTGTTGGTGTTTTCAACAACAAAACGGAAGATAGCTTGTTGGTGAAAACACCAACAAAGGCTGAAAGATTTAGTTTAATTACGATTTGTACGTCATTACGGAAGCCTTCGGCTTTTCCATCGAAGGCTTCCGTAACGACGTACAAATCGTAGTAAAATCAAATATTCTGAATGGTTATTAAGAAAGTAGTACCAGTTTCGGATATACATTCAATTTGACCTTTAATGGCATAAATTCGATTTTTTATGTTTTTCAGACCTATCCCTGAAAAATCATTATTTTGCTCAAAACCAATGCCGTTGTCTTGTACACGAACAAAAATCTCTTCTTTATTAAATAAAAGTTCAACTTCTATTTCGGTTGCTTCTGCGTGTTTTATGGCGTTATTGAGGAGTTCTTGGATGATTCTGAAAATATTTAGCAATTTTGGGGCTTCGATCTCAGGTTCTTTACCAAAGAAAGTAAAAACTATTTTATTGTCTTTGTTAATAATTTTTATGTAATCATCCAAAGCAACGATTAGACCGTCGGTAATCAAAAATGCAGGATAAACTTGATGTGAAATGTCCCTTACTTTCACGTATAAATCGTCTAATAACATCAAAATCTGCTTGTTTTCCATAGATTTTTCCTTGACGTATAGATTAGTTCTCAAAGCAGCTATTGAACTGCCAACACCATCGTGAAGCTCTTTGCTGAGTCTATTTCGTTCCAATTCCTGACCTTCTAATAGTATGGCATTTTTCAGGTGATCATTCAATAAATTATTCCATTTATTTCGAGAAAACAAAAAGACAAAAACCAAAATAAAGAGAAAGGGAAGGGATATTAACAGATTTTTATACTTTTTTGCCATCGAAATATTAGACAAATTCGATTGTTGCAACTTTTCATTTTCAAGTATCTGTTTTTTCGATAAATACCTGTCTATCAGTTCACTCAAATTATATTTTTTGAAATTTTGTGCTGATATTTCGTTCGCTTTTTTGAAATATAAATCCCAATATTGGTTTGATAGTTTTGCATTATCTGTCGAAGCATAATCTTGTGCAATTTCTTGATAAGCCCATTTTGCCAAATCTGGATATTTATTTAAAGTAGTTTCAGAAACATTATCTACTATCAAATTTATTGCTTTTTGATAATTTTTCTGCATTCTATAAATGTAAGAAGCATGAATAAAACAGTGTGCCGTGATGAGTGTATCCTGTTGTTTTGTGGCATATTTTCTGCAAATCAGAAAAAGGCTATCCGATTTTGCTGGGTTTTTATCAATTTCAGAAGTTGCTTTGTAGTAGTAGTGCATTTTTAGTAAACCGATGTCACTGACAAAATAATGATGAACCAAACTATCACAAATAGAAAGCGATTTTTCTCGGGAAATTTCTCTATTTTTTACAACCGTACCGATTCTATAAATTACTTGCAAGGCGGTCATTTTCAATTTATCATCTTTTGTAATATTTGAAAACGCCAAAACACTATCCGCAAGCACTCCCGCATATTCCAAAGATAGTTTACTGTCGTTGGATTCGTTAAATGAATTGGCAAGGAATAATTTTTCCCAATTTCTCTGCACTTCATCGTGATTTTGAAAAAAATCAATTGACTTTAAACTCAATTCTACGACTTGAAATCTGAGATTTGGGTCATTCCTTTTGAGGTTTGCCAGCGACCTGTACGCATAGGCAATCGACAAAGAATCATTTTCTTTGATACTTTTTTCCAGAAATTCCTCTAACTGAATAAGATTAAATTGGCTAACTTTTTCAAGGTTAATTAACGTATTTTGACCCCAAATAAGCAATTTGCAATTCAATAAAATCAGAAAAATACACAGATATTTATACATAGAAGTAATTCGTTTTCTGTACTTTTTGAACCAACTGAATGATATTTTTTACGTCCAATTTTATATAAAGACTGTTTCTATAAAACTCAATCGTTTTCACGCTTAGCGTTAACTCCTCGGCTATTTTCTTATTGGTTTTAGCTAATAAAATCAAAGCTAATATTTTTTTTTCCCGTGGATTTAATTGCTCAAAGTCAAATTCAGAAGTATTTTGTCCTTTTTTTAATATTGATTTTACGTCGTTTTCATAGAATTCTTTGCCTGCCAACACTGTTTCTATTGCCTTAGATATTTGGTCTAAGTCTGCATTTTTCAAAATGTAACCGTTTGCACCAGCATTCTTCATTTCTCTGATGATGTTAAATTCATGATACATGGAAATCACGATAATCTTCAATTCAGGGTTACAACTTCTTAATTGCTGACAGATTTCCTTAGAATGTAGCCCCTTTACGTTAACGTCCAACAAGACCAAATCGGGCATCATGATTTTTACTGAATTCAGCACCTTGGATAAATCATCAATAATGCTATCTACGTGATATAGTGCGTTATTTTCTAACCCAAACCTTAAACTTTGAGCAAAAAGTAGGTGATCATCTACAATTATGATTTTGTATTTTTTCATCGGTAATATTGGTTTTAAAGGTTAAACGCATTTACAATTTACTTACATTCTCTCTTATAATTTTTCTTATGTTTGTATGTACGATTTGAGTTTCAGTTATTAGGGTTGATGCCATAACTCACTGTTTTGTAATGATTTGCAAATTTTTGAATATAAATTTTTCACCAACGGATACTCACAGAACAACATTTATTTTAAGACCATTACCTCAAATTAAACAATAAAATCCTTTCGATTCTGATAATCAAAAGGATTTTTTGTGTCTAAATAAAATCATATCACTAACTCACCAACTTTATTGCCTGCAAAACTCCCATTCCCACAAAAGTCCAACCAATGATTTGTTCAAAACGATTCTGATTCAAATATTTGAAAATCTTTTCATGATGTTTATGAGCAATGTAGGCATATACGTAGTTGAGGGTAAATGCTCCCGTGCTTGTGCCTAATACAAAGGATAATTTATCTGAAGACTCGCTAATTTTTAAATAGTTATAATTTTGGTAATTTATTAAAATCACTATCCAATAAGGCAAAAGTTGAGGATTGAAAAGAGAAAGAGAGAAACCCCGAAATATGCTAAAATTGCTTACTTGTGAATAATTTATCACTTGTTTTGGCTTTCGGGAATTTATAATCTGTTGAATACCCAACCCCAACAAAATAGGCACAACTGCCCACTGCATGATGTTGAAAACCGTAGGATATTCTTCAAAAATCATCACGCCCTCTACTGCCAAATAGCCGTAGATAATTTCAGGGATTACTCCCCCGAAAGCCAATAAAAGTGCTGGGTAAAATCCTTTTTGTAGGGTGGTTTGAACAACAGAAAGATTGAGCGGTCCAGGATGAATTGAACC
>JAYUIP010000958.1:0-1278 GCA_043765945.1 Arcicella sp. | reverse complement strand
GCCGCAATTATTTTGGGTAAAACCAAATAAGAAGTCGAATTAATTCCCATTACTTCCAAGGCATCAATTTGTTCGGTGATTCGCATTGTTCCTAATTCTCCCGCAATGTTTGAGCCTACCTTTCCCGCCAAAACGATGCCCGTAATGGTGGGAGCAAATTCTAAAATGGTAGAATCTCGCACAATTAAACTGATGATATAATGAGGCACAAAGGGATTATCCAAATTAGCGGCAGTTTGCACGCACGTAACTGCACCTAAGAAGAATGACACGATGGATACAATCAACAATGAGCCAATGCCGATGAGAACGGCTTCATCAAAAACTAACCCAAAATAAACCTTAAATTTTTCTCGATTGGTGAAAAGTTTTCCAATAAAAATTAGATAATGACCTAATACTGACATTTTTTGTTTTTTTAGAGAATTAGAGGAGTCAAAGTGGTTAAAATTTACTTACTAAAACTATTTAACTACTTTAACTTTTTAACTTTACAACTTATTAATAGCAAAGATAATGAACAAAACGATAGTAGTAACGGGTGGCACAAAAGGTATTGGCAGAGCCATCGTTGATAAATTTGCCAAAGAAGGCTTCACTGTGTTGACTTGTGCGAGAACTGAGGAGGATAATTTTCCAGAAAACGTCCACTTTTTTAAAGCGGATATGTCAAAGAAAGCGGAGGTTTTGGCATTTGCCGAATTTGTGAAAGCTACTGTAAATCAAGTAGATATACTCGTAAATAACACAGGTTTCTTCTTGCCAGGGCAAATTCATAATGAAGAAGAAGGCACTTTGGAAGCCATGATTGAAACTAATCTTTATAGTGCTTATCACCTTACAAGAGCCTTGATTGGCAATATGATAGAACGAAAAGAAGGCTATATTTTTAATATTTGTTCAACCGCAAGCATTACCGCATACACCAACGGAGGGTCGTATTGTATCTCGAAATTTGCGATGTTAGGTATGAGTAAAGTATTGCGAGAAGAATTAAAACCGCATCATATAAGAGTAACGAGCATTCTGCCAGGGGCAACGCTCACTAACTCCTGGGCGGGTGTGGAATTACCCGCCGAAAGATTTATTGCTCCCGAAGACATTGCCCAGGTGGTTTGGACGGCATACCGTTTACCAGATTCAACGGTTCTGGAAGAGATTTTGATGCGACCGATGTTAGGGGATTTGTAGTTGATAATTAAAGAAAAATAGTTTTTATAATATGTTAACTGCCAGAATGCCAATTACTTCCGAAGAATGGGAGCAATATTATGACCT
>JAYUIP010000957.1:0-3920 GCA_043765945.1 Arcicella sp. | reverse complement strand
TCAAAGCATCAGGAACAAAAGCCGCAGGAACCGCAAGTACCACGTAATCAACGCCTTGCAGGGCATCGTACATTTTGTAGTACGCCTTTACTTTTCTCGGATTCAGCGGTGCATCCGTCAAATATGATGGATTATGGTTATATTTTTTGATAAAATCAACATCCGATTTACGGCGTAACCACCATTTCACTCTGACATTATTTTCAGTCAAAATTTTAATAATTGCCGTAGCCCAACTACCTCCACCCAAAACGGCAATTTGGGTCGGGAGATTCTTTTTAAATGCTGGAATTTCTGTCATGTTGCAAAGGTAATAAATTTTCTATGTGCATAGATAATTGAATATATTAATGCTTTGAGGGTTAGTGTTATTTTCTTAACTCATTAATATTTCATGCAACAAAATGAATAATTTTCCTGTTAAAACAATAGAAGTTAACCTTACAAAACCTTAAAAAATGCAAGACATTGAACCTCATTATCGTTGGGAAAATTTATACGTTGCCTCACGAGATGAACGCTCGCCTTTCTACGAGCGACTTTATAATTTGGATTATTACGAAAACGTAATTTACGGATATTACATTCACCCAATGTGGGATGAAATAGGCTCCGAAACGCTCTATTGCAAGATTTTATATGCAGATTATGAAAGAAAATGTGCTATCATTGAAATGTTTGGCGAATGGAATGATACACTTCACAACGATATTATGTACTTCAAAAGAGTCGTTATTGACCATTTAGTAAATGAAGGAATTAACAAGTTTATTCTATTGGGTGAAAATGTATTGAATTTTCACGGTTCGTACGAAGATGATTATTACGCTGAGTGGTTTGAAGATGTGGAAGATGGTTGGATTGCCGCCTGTAATTTTCCAGAACACGTAGCCACAGAATTTGCCAAATATAACCTTGATATTTACATCAATATGGGTGGCACGTTAAACATTGCCAACTGGCTAACAGTGAAGCCTTTGCAGTTTTTTGAGTTGGTTAATGGGTTGATTGTTAGGCGATTATCCTGATATATTATAAATGGATAAATAGTGGAAATAGTTTAAAGTAAATTATATCAATCTCTTGAAGCAAAAAAGCGTTCCGATTGCTCAGAACGCTTTTTTTTAATGTATCTGATCTAAAATTACTCAACAATCTCAGTTACCTGGCCAGCACCAACTGTTCTACCACCTTCACGGATAGCAAAACGAAGTCCTTTGTCCATCGCAACTTTGTTTAATAAAGTCACATCAATTGTTAAGTTATCACCAGGCATACACATTTCAACTCCCGCTGGCAACATGATTTCTCCTGTTACATCTGTTGTACGGAAATAGAATTGTGGACGATATTTGTTAAAGAATGGTGTATGACGACCACCTTCTTCTTTCGACAAAATATAAACCTCTGCTTTGAATTTTGTGTGTGGTTTCACTGAACCTGGCTTACAAATAACCATACCACGACGGATAGATTCTTTGTCAATACCACGTAACAACAAACCTACGTTATCACCAGCTTCTCCACGGTCAAGGATTTTACGGAACATCTCAACACCAGTTACTACTGATTTCAAGCCTTCTGCACCCATTCCTAAGATATCTACTGTTTCTCCAGAATTGATAATACCCGTTTCGATACGACCAGTTGCTACTGTACCACGACCTGTAATTGAGAATACATCTTCAACTGGCATCAAGAATGGTTTGTCAGTTGCACGTGGAGGAATTGGAATCCAGCTATCAACTGCATCCATTAACTCGTCAATTTTGCCAACCCATTTTGGATCTCCGTTCAAGCCACCCAACGCTGAACCTTGGATTACTGGAATATTGTCACCGTCAAAATTATAAAATGATAACAATTCACGGATTTCCATTTCTACTAATTCCAGCAATTCTGGATCGTCAACTAAATCGACTTTGTTCATGAAAACAACCAATTGAGGCACACCAACCTGACGAGCCAAAAGAATGTGTTCACGAGTTTGTGGCATTGGTCCGTCTGTTGCAGCAACCACGATAATTGCACCGTCCATTTGGGCAGCACCTGTAACCATGTTCTTCACATAATCAGCGTGACCAGGACAGTCAACGTGAGCATAGTGACGATTTAATGTTGAATATTCTACGTGAGCTGTATTGATTGTGATACCACGCTCTTTTTCTTCTGGAGCTGAGTCAATTGAAGAGAAATCTTTTTTCTCAGCAAGACCTTTCTCAGATAATACTTTTGTAATTGCCGCTGTTAATGTAGTTTTACCGTGGTCAACGTGACCGATTGTACCAATATTTACGTGGGGTTTACTACGGTCAAAATTTTCCTTTGCCATGATATTTAGTTCTTAATTTGATTTTATAAAAAGAATGAAAAAACGATTAATACAATTGACGATTATCAATTAACAAAAATGATGCTTATTAATTGCAAGTTGCTCATTGATTCGAGCCTTTGAGCAGAATCGGACTGCCGACCTCTTCCTTACCAAGGAAGTGCTCTACCACTGAGCTACAAAGGCGAATGCCTTAAAAACTACGAATGGTTAATTGTTAAAAGTCCTTAGCTAAACTAATAACTACTAACCGATTAACAACTAACCATTTGTCATAGTTCCTGATTGGAGCGGGAGACGAGGCTCGAACTCGCCACCTATAGCTTGGAAGGCTATCGCTCTACCAAATGAGCTACTCCCGCTTTTTTAATTAATAATTTTCAGTTGTCAATTACATTGTTACAACAATAATCGTACTAAATCATTAATGCTTGCCGTCAATTACATACTGAAACTGTGGGGGCGGATGGATTCGAACCACCGAAAGAATACTCTAACAGAGTTACAGTCTGTCCCATTTAGCCACTCTGGAACACCCCCAATTTTTTTTACCGCAACACACTCTTTTTGTGTTCTGATGAAAGAGTGTGCAAAGGTAATTGTATTTTTTATTATGTCAAAGTCTGTACCGAAAAAAAATGAAAAAAATATATAATTTGGTAATTAGGGATTGGGTAATTAGGGCTGAGATTTACCAATTCTTTGATTTCAAAATACTAATTTACAAAAATAGAGAATCGTCAGGATAAAAGATATTGCTTTTATCCTGACGATTCTCTGTACAACTAAAAACCCTAATCCACAATCACCTAATCCCTAATTACCCAATCCTCTACAATCTTATACCAAAACTTAATCCGCCAACTTTTGGTCCTTTTCCGTCTTGAAATAGATTATTCATGTCATAATTCACAAATAAATCTGGGAAGTCTTTCAAGCCTAATTCAAAAGCTAAACCGTAGCGAACATTGTTCAAAAAGAAACTACTGTGATTCCATTGTTTCTTTCCGCTGTCTTCTTCTTTGGTTTTTGTGTAACTATCCAAACGATAACCCACGTATCCACCTGCGGCAATGTAGGTAATAGTGCTTCCTTTTTTGAAAGCTACGTAGGGCATCACTGGAATGTTTACGTTGGCAATGGTTAGTTTATTACGACATAATTCTACTGGAACTATTGGATTTTTACTGTTGTCTGGATAATTCTGAAATTCAACTTTGTCATTTCCTTTTACGATATAATTATTGTTTTCAAACATAAAATTATTCCATGAGAATTCTAAACCATAACTAATTTTGAAAGCGGCGTTTTTGCTCTTACTGATGGCTCCGCTACGTGTCCAACCGAAACCAAAGTATCTTGAACCAAAAGGATTTAACTCATAGTTTTTACTATCTGCCGAAGGAATGCTACCTGTGTTTGTCAACGAATTTAAACCTAAATACACATTGAATCCTGAACGGCTATTAAAACTTCTATCTTTATTTTTTGTACGAGATGAATCTCTTAACGTAACACTGGTTTCCTTTCCATTTTCATTAACATAAACCCCATTCCAACCTACTCTTACTTCGTCATTACCATCTTT
>JAYUIP010000956.1:0-1280 GCA_043765945.1 Arcicella sp. | reverse complement strand
GAATTTCATATCGCCCATCTTTCATAATTAAATTCACTCTTTTGTCTTGCAAAATATCAGAAACGGAGCTATCGTTTTGCTTAATTGCATATTCTTTTAACACATCGGGCTGACTCAAAATCACCTCGAAACAGTCAATTTGCTTGGTTTCTGAACGCCCAGCAACATTATAAAGTGTTCCGCCCGACCCTAAACCAATAATGGCAATATCCTCGGGATTTGGATGAATAAAAGACGGAATACTCCCCAAAGCCACGTGAACATCATCAGAACTAAAAGGCAGATGGCTCTGCCCCAAACCGTTGATAAAAACCACATCTTGATGTGTGCCTTCAAAATTGAGTTTGATAGACGACAAAGCCGAATCATCTTCCTTGAAAATCAAGGTATTACTATTTTTTACCCCGCCAAAAACTTGCCAGAAAGATTTATTATCAGGAATTAAATAAACGACTGATAACAACACAATCGACAGAAAAACCACGTGAGCCAAGGGAAGAATTTTCTTACGATAAATCAAGAAAACGTAAAACAACCCGATAAGCCCTAATATCTTGATTATCAGAGAACTACCTAAAACATTAAAGCCTATTAAAGTTACAAACCAAGCTCCAATTGAAGCCCCCACGATGTTGATAAATTGTAACCAACCCACTTTTCGCCCGACTTCGGTATAATCATCTTGGATAATGATTTGCGAAATGGTAAAACTAAAACCCATTAAAAATGTTGGGATAGACATCAAAAAGATGGGAACTATGAGGTACATAATCAAGACAATTTTACCGCTAAAATCCGTCTCGTATTGAAGAAAATAAGTGGACAAAAACGATAGACTTTCTGTATTTTTAACACCCCATAAAAACAAAAATATGGCTCCTACTGAATACAGATACAGAAAATACTGCGTTTTCAAGAAAATGCCCTGTAAATCTCTGCGGGGTTTTTGAAGAAAACGAACCCCGAAATTTGTTCCAAAAGCCATCGACATCAAATAAATAGCCAATACAATGGCAAAAGTCATGGAAATAGATTTGATGGTAACGTCCAAAATTCTAAACCAAATAATTTCAAAACAAATTGCCATAAACCCTGACATGGCGTATTGGAATGCCCAAAATGTGAAGCCTTTGCTCCAAACAAAAGGCGTTGGATTTATTGGTGTTTTATCTTCTTCCAACTGATTATTTATTTCATTTCGATAAATAAAACCTGCAATAATAGCACAGATAAAATTGAGACTTGCACCCAGATATACGGCATGATGAAAACCAATCCAA
>JAYUIP010000955.1:0-1281 GCA_043765945.1 Arcicella sp. | reverse complement strand
GCAAAGCCTCCAACATGGTAACAGTCTGACCGCTTGAATTAGAATTTGTTAAATTGGCTTTATCCAACATATTATAAAAACTCGTATAACGTTGTAATTCCTTCTCAAACTCTTTAATTTTATCAAAATTCACTTTCTTATCCTGCATCCCCGAAGCATAAGCAACATTGACTGCAGCTGTGGAAAGATTGACCGCTTGTGAAGCGTACGGAATTAAACCCACAATTGGACTATCTTTCAAACTCTTCAAAACACTCATGAAGCGTTCGTTCTTTTCCTTCTTACTAAAAATAGCTTTACTTTGAGCCGTCTTTAAAATTACATCTTCAAAGGAAAATCCTAATGGACCTTTTTCAACTGAACTCAATTTTTTGATATAACCTTGATAATCTTGATTTAAAACCTGTGATTTTAAATCAATAATATCGTCGCTTAAAATCTTATATACTTCGGCACTTTTCACTAAATTGGTCTTGATTTTTTCCCATTTTGTTCTGTCTGTAAGTGACTGATTTTTAGATATATCCGTAAGAGAACGACCTTGAATTTCAAGACGACTTCTAAGATTTTCATTTTCACTGTGGAGTTTTCCTAACGACCCTTGAATATTAATGATTAATGAGTCAGAATAAACTTGACTAAAAGCCGAAAATGAAGAAAATGAAAGGATTATAATTAGCTTTTTCATGGAATAATACAAGGGAGTTTAATCACTTAACGTATATTGATGATGAATTATTGATTAAAGATTGGATATATTTCCTGTTACCCTATCCCTTTTTATTTTTAAAATGAGATATTCTTAGATTGATGCAATTTTGTCTTGAAAAAGGGATTATTATTCGGCGAAATAGCGTGTGGCAGAGTTATTGTGAAACATATTAATTTATCAGAGGGTTGTTAAAGAAACTTAGAATGATAATTAAACAACAACAATTGAAAACGATAAAACAAACTCGCCAATTCTCGAATGAACTTATGGATAAACTCCGTCAGACGGGAGACGCATTGGCAGACGAAGTAATTATAAAGCTCCATGAAACGGAAGGAATTATTGGTGTTCGTTCAATGTTTTCGTGGTTAAATAGCTCAGAATCAAGCTCATCTTATAAAATCATCAACGAGTTCATTGACCAGAATAATGCTCTTCCCGACTTTGCCGATAAGAAATTGATGCAGAAGGGTATTAATTTTTTTAATAAAAATCAGAATCAAATTGGATTGATGTTAGCTTGTTATTCCTTGCCCTATTGTTATGCAGGGGCAGATGGAGCAAAAGTT
>JAYUIP010000954.1:0-1281 GCA_043765945.1 Arcicella sp. | reverse complement strand
GTTTAATTGAAAACCAAGCCCCCCAGCCCCCAGAGGGGGAGTAAGAATACGAGAGTTATATCCCAAATTAGAGATTTATTAAATGCAAATAAAGTCGAATACAGTACTTTCTCCCCCTCTGGGGGTCGGGGGGCTACCATCCAGAACCATCACCATCGAAAACCAAAAATATCTTTGGTTTGGTGGTACTTCTTATCTGGGAATGCCTCATCATCAAGGGTTTAAGGAAAATTTTACCAAAGCGTTAACACAATACGGAATGTCTTGGGGAAGTTCTCGCAATAGTAATATTCGTTTAGATATTTATGAAAAAGCGGAGGTTGAACTTGCTAAATTTGCTAATATGCCCGCTGCCCTTACCACCTCTTCGGGAATGTGGGCGGGGCAGTTGGTTACACATTTTTTACAACAACAAAACACTACTTTTTACTACGCCCCAAAAACGCATCCTGCCCTTTGGCAAAGCAATTCCTTGACATTGAGAGATTGGGAAATTGGTTTAAATTATAGGGGTTGGGCGAAAATTATTGTTGAAAAAATTAAAGAATCAGGAGATGAAAATATTGTAATTTGTTCCGATGCCGTGGGTTCTCCTTATGTAGAAGCCTTTGATTTTCAATGGATTAATGAATTGCCAGAGGGCGGAAATATTACAGTGGTGGTGGATGCTTCGCATAGTTTTGGGGTGAATATGTCTGAGGCGACCCCGTCTAAACTTGGATTTGTGGGATTAAAGGATTTATGGATTGAAGAAAATAAAGAATTTGACACCTTAATCCCAAAAATCCATCAATCGGACGAATCCAAATTCAGACGAAAAGTCATCATCACCGCCTCTCTCAACAAAGCGTTGGGCATAACAGGAGGAGTGATCCTCTCTGATTCAGAAACGGTGTCGTCTATACGTCAGTCGCCTATGTTTGCGGGAGCATCGCCGATGATGCCTGCCTTGTTAGAAACTTTTGTGAGTTCGCTTGATTATGTTACGGAACAACAGCAAAAATTATCCGAGAATATTGCGTATTTTAACTCTCTAATTCTTCAAAATTCTTTTCTGGATTTCATTGATAATTATCCAGTATATTGTACTCATCAATCAGGCGTGCATGAATATTTGAAGGAAAATGGTATTATGACTGCCTGTTTTCCATATCCAACGGCGACGGATTTGCCAGTTACCCGTTTGGTTATCAGTGCTTTACATTTGGAAGAGGATTTAGAGAAATTGGCGGAGGCGATTTCAAAAAAATTGTAAATGGCTGTCATTACGAGCGGAGTGAA
>JAYUIP010000953.1:0-1282 GCA_043765945.1 Arcicella sp. | reverse complement strand
GTCTGAGATTGCCTCTTCAATTTGCTCTTTGTTTACGTTAAAAGTATTTGGATTAACGTCAATCATCACAGGCGTAAGTCCCAATAAACCAATGACTTCGGCAGTTGCCACGTAGGTAAATGCTGGTACGATTACTTCATCACCAGGCTTTAAATCCAATGCCATCAAAGCAATTTGTAATGCATCCGTTCCGTTGGCACAGGCAATCACTTCATTGCAAGATAAATACTGAGCCAATTCACCTTCAAATTCCTTTGTGTTCGGACCTTTTATGAATTTACTATCTTCCAAAATGGTTGCCATGCTGTTGTCAATATCAACTTTAAGGCGTTGGTATTGCTTTTTCAAATCAACCATCTGTATGTTTAAGGTATTCATTTTTTATATCGGATATTTTATAAGCCCGTAGGGCTTTAATGTGAATAACCGTAGGTGAAACCTACGGAATCTGCACAAGAAAAGTGTAACCCTGAAAGGGTCAAATCAACCTGTGCCAAGTTATTTAACCCTTTTAGGGTTATGTTCAGCATCATACTTTTCCGTAGATTTCACCTACGGATATTCATATTTAAGTCCTTCGGACTTATGCGTTAAACATGAATTAGCATTTCCTATTCTCCTCAATTGCTTCTTTCAAAGCCTCCAAATATCCTTTTCCATGTTTTAAATCAGGTTCCATATAATTGCCTTCTGCCCATTCATTCCACGACCTCAAGAAGACGATTTTATCTCGTTTTTTATTAACAATTTTCAGAACTTCTAAAACGTGTTTTTTAAAAAATGAGGGCTTAGAATTATGCAAAATATGTCCTTTTCGGGCAGACCTTGGCGAATGATCCCAATTCGGAAAAATGCTTGGGTAAACGTCTTCACGAGCGTCTTCTTTACCCGTAAAAAATTCCGCAGCCTTCTGATAATCAATTACTTGACCACGGTTAAAGAGAATTCTTTTTAATTTGGAAATACCACTGTACAAAAAATTGTTCTCTCGTCTGAAAGCATGAAAAAGTCTTACGATATTCACGGCATCAAAACCCATTTTCTTGAAAACTTCGATGTCGTTTGTTTCGTGCGTATTTGCCACAAAATGAATGCCTAAAAAGCCATTTTCAAGAGCAAGTCTTCGCCAAGTTTTTATAAAAACGTCTAAATCTGGAATTCGATAAGGCGAGTGAACATAGAACAGCGGTTTGCCCTCGACTTTGATATATCGTTCATCTTTAAAGGCTTCCAATAGACTTTCAAAATGCAAAATATAATCTAATTCACCCAAGTAGAGTTG
>JAYUIP010000952.1:0-11015 GCA_043765945.1 Arcicella sp. | reverse complement strand
AAAACGGATTTGTTGAATAAATCACTAACTCACAACTCACTCAATCACAACTTTATACGTTTTTTATCTTCGTCCGTTATTCCCACAATCGCATAATGTTTATTATTCGTAATCGTCATTTCATCTAATAAATCAACCATATTGCGGTATTTTGCTTTATGGGTTGATTTAATTACGACGGTAAACATATCCCCAATTTTACGTTTATAATCAAATAAAACCTGACGAATTCCATGATCCGAAAAGTCGGTTGTATGCACCTCTGGATTACATTCTCCTTGATAATAATGCACTTTATTGTCGGCATCAATTACTACATTTAAAGATTCTGAACAACGGATTTTTGAAGTATTTCCATCGTCAGTTTTATCAGGCATATTGAGTTGCATGGTCACTGGTTTCATCAGCGAAGTCGTGAGCATAAAAAAAGTAATTAGCAGAAAACCTAAATCCACCATCGGAGTCATGTCGATTTTGGTAGATAGTTTGTGGCTACGGGCTTTTTTGCCTTTTGCGGTTTGGTCGGATGCAGATATTTCAGCCATAGTTTTTTAATTTAGTTGTGATTGAGTAAGTTGTGATTTTTGGAGTCCGAAATTCACAACTCACTAACTCTCAAATAGAATCGGTGTAGAACTATTCAACTTTTTTGTTTGATGTACTCAGTAATTTTCATTTTAATTCAAACTAAGGACAATTTGAATGTAGTTTCCCCTAATTTATATACAGATGCAAAAGCCAACGATTATGCCTAAGTTTTTTTAAGTAATGGAAAAATAAACCTTCACGATAAGAACCTAAGTTTATAAAGACTAATTCTTCCTGATCCCTAATCCCTAATCCCCCTCTTCTTCCTTCATTTTATTAATCATCGCCAAAATCTCATCGGCATCTTTTACGTCGATTTTTCCTTTTTTTGAGAAGAAAGAAAACAGACTTGAAAACGAATTTTGAAAGTATCCTTCCACCAATTTTTCAGTGGCAAAAGAACTGTAATTATCCTTACTTACAATCGGAAAATATTCGTGCGATTTACCGTAAGAATTATGACTTACAAAACCTTTTTCTTGCAAAATTCTGATGATAGTTGAAACCGTATTGTAAGCAGGTTTTGGTTCGGGCAATTCGTCTAAAACATCTTTAACGAATCCTTTTTCTATTTGCCAAAGCACTTGCATAATTTGCTCTTCAGCTTTGGTTAATTCTCTTTCTGGTTGCATAATTTTACTTTTTATTTGTTGATTTGATACCTTATTTTTCAATTACAGAATAAATATAAAACTAATTATTTAGTTTACAAACTATTTTCTTAGTTTTTTGTAAATTTTTTTTTAAGGCATAAAAAAAGCGGTGTATTAGACCGTTTTTTGAAATATTATTGATGTTGTTTAATGTCATTATATTGCCAGAGTACATTGATGATTTTCCATTCGCCGTTTAACAATGTGCATATAATCAATCCATTCGTCAGCGATTAGTTTCACGGAGGCTGTTTTTTCGGAGACATCCAAGAACCTAACTTCCTTTTTAGGGTTCTTTGGAAATTTATCCCCTTTTGCGTTATATTTTTCTGCGAGGATTACCATATTTTCAGTAAAATATTCTGAAATATATTCCTTTTGAGTAGTCTTATTCTTAAAAACGGACCTTTTTACTAATCTCGGATGCAAAGACTCTTGCATTTGTTTGGGATTAACATGGTGTTGCGATTCAATATATCCCAAAGCTGCTCGCTTGATTTCCAGAGAATCTTGGGCAGTCTGTGCTTGAACTTTGAAGATAATAAAAAACAAGAAAACAGTTAAAATGAAAGGTGTTTTCATAGATATTTTTGTTTTATTTGGTGGATTTAAAACATTGATATGGTGAAGTCATTGCCTTGAATGCTTTTGAAGCAAGTAATTTAGTAATCAAATAATTACTTTTCACTTTACTTTTACAGGCAACAAAGCCGTCACCGTTATTTCAATGTTAGCTCCACCCGCCAGACTCGAAACGCCCACGGTGCTACGTGTGGGGAAGTTTCCAGTAAAATATCTGCCATAAATTTCATTCATTTTCTGAAAATCATTTATGTTTTTTAGGTAAACGGTTGTACTCACGATGTCTTCCATTGTTGCACCGCCCGCTGATAAAACCGCTTTAATATTTTCCATAATCTGAGTAGTTTCAGTTTCTACGCCTCCTTCTACTAATTTTCGATTGACTGGATTTAAGCCAATCTGCCCCGATACAAATAGAAAACCATTGGCTTTTATGCCTTGACTGTACGGTGCAATCGGCACAGGAGCTTTATCAGTTTTAATGATTTCTTTGTTTTGGGCGAAAGAAATGAAACTGAATTTTAGTATAATTACAAGTAAAGAAAGTGCTTTCATGAGTTTTTAGTTATAATGACACTGTAAAAATAGGTATTTCAAAATGGATTTAACAAATGACTTTCAATTTTGTATTCATGCAGATTATTTATTTGCATAAAAAAAGCTCAGCAAAATTTGCTGAGCTTTTAGAAAATCAATTCTTCAATATTATTTTCCTCCGAAATAATAACCTAAGTTAAATCCAATCGAAGGTGAAACTCCGTCATAAGTCAGTGTATTACCCGTACCTTTTGAAGCTGGAATCCAATAAGCTGGACCACCACTAACTTCAATTGTGAAGCTATCGCCAAGCAACCATTGGTAGCCAATTTGAGCACCAAGAGAAAAGGCAGAATAACCAAAATCACCGAAATCTTTTTGCTTAAATGAACCATACTGAACTTCTGGTGCTACAAAGAAACCTGCGGGAAAGTCTTTGCTTGATGAAAGATACTTGCGATACTGTAAGCCTAAACCAATACCTGATATGGTTGATCTCGAGTAAAAAGACGCACTTGCGTAGATTGAACTTTTATCACCCAATTGTTTTTCGTATCCTGCATTAATTACACCGAATGCCAATGCGATAGGAGATACTTTGATAATTTGTGCTGATGCTACTGCATTAATTGCAAAAATTGTGATTAATGTTAATACGATTTTTCTCATTGTAATTGTTGGTTAAAGTTAAGAAATTGATTTTATCTACTAATTAATACATGGTCAAAATTAGTTCCAACTTTTATTGCTAACAAACGAATATTATGAAAAAAATACTAACTCCTTGACTATCAAGCACACGGATTTATTAAACGGTAAATCACTCTAAAATTTTCTTAATGAAAATGTCAAAAACCTCAATCAAAATCAAAATAATCACAATCCATTCCAATCGAGTGGATTCTCGGTTTTGTAGTAAATCCGTGAAAAGGCGAAGATTATCTTGAACGATTTTGAGTTTATAATCGATGTCTTGATACCGCATTTTGAGGTCGAAAGTTTTCTTTAAACCCTTGTCAATTCGTTCTAAATGCTCATTTTCCCAAACAATATCGGGTGCATCAAAAATGTATAAGTTATCAATAATACTGTTTTTGATATTAATGGTTCTGCCAATAAATTTCAACAAATCTCGCTTTGAATATTTGAAAGTACCCGTTTTTTCGAGTTCGTCCGTAATCTCACGAGAATCATTAAAAATTGCCAACGTTAGGTCTTCATAATGGTCTAAGGCAACTGATTGACCAATATTTAACATTACGATTCTGATGGTATCATCAGTGATTTCTGAAACGGTTATGGAGTCATAATTTAATACAACAGAAACAGAAGGGTCGGTTTGTAGGTCAAAATGTTCTTCATATTTCTCTTTTACTTCATCTTCCACATAGCCCTTGACAAACTTCAGAAACTCGCTTTTTTCTAAGTCCGTAAAACTGGCAAAAACCACGATTCCGTAACTTAACAGATAGCAATATTTGTCTTCGTCTTGTTTATAAAAAAGTTCAGAATTATTGAATATCAGCGGTTGGCTGGCGTATTCATTCCTGAATTTTTTCAAATTAATGACTTCCGATATTTGGTAGGCTTCTATTTTCATAAGAATAGCCCCCTAACCCCCGAAGGGGGAACTTTCCACAACCAAAATAAAGTGCGTGAAAGTCCCACTGTGAAGATTATTGGGTTTTAGTTTTCTGTTTAGTTCCCCCTCTGGGGGCGGAGGGGGCTTTGTTTACCTCACCTGTCCATCCCCAGTAATAATCCATTTTTCTGTCACTAATTTTTCCAAGGCAAAAGGACCTCTGGCGTGCAATTTTTGAGTGGATATTCCAATCTCTGCCCCTAATCCAAATTGTCCTCCGTCTGTGAAACGAGTTGAGGCATTCGTATAAACTGCCGCTGCATCAATTTCTTGAATAAATCTATTGCAATATTCTTGATTTTTTGAAATAATTGCTTCGGAGTGTCTGGATGAATATTTATTAATATGAGCAACGGCTTCATTAATTCCTAAAACCACTTTTACGGAACATTTATAATCTAAAAATTCTCTACCAAAATCATCCTGAGTGGCTTTTTGAAGAAGTGGATAATCAATGTTTGAGAAGATTTTATGCGAAATTCCATCGG
This sequence comes from Arcicella sp., assembly GCA_043765945.1. Taxonomy (GTDB): domain Bacteria; phylum Bacteroidota; class Bacteroidia; order Cytophagales; family Spirosomataceae; genus Arcicella. The sequence continues at coordinate 6,525 of JAYUIP010000952.1, read as the reverse complement.
CAAAAACTTCAACATTCCATTTCAAAAAGCCATCTTGAAGCATTGGTAAAAAGGCTTCGGCAATGGCTTCGTCCACCACAACGGTATCTAAAGAGTTACAAACCGATGGTCTTGAAACCTTGGCATTCACCACAATATCTGCCGCTTTTTGTAAATCTGCACTTGCCTCTACATACGTATGACATACGCCCGCACCCGTTTCAATCGTGGGAACGAGTGAATGTTTACGAACAAACTGTATCAAAGATTCGGAACCACGTGGAATAATTAAATCGACAAAACGAGTAGCAGTTAAAAGTTCTTTCACTAACTCACGGTCGGGTGGGAGGAGCGTGATGCAATTTGTATCAACAACAAACTCTCGAAGGACATTATAAATTAAATGGATCAGGAAAGAATTCGTATTAAAAGCATCTGAACCGCCCCGTAAAACCACGGCATTCCCAGAACGCAGACACAGGGCAGTAACGTCAATGGTAACATTGGGACGAGCTTCATAAATCACCCCAATAACGCCCATTGGAACGGCTATCTTTTTGATTTTCAATCCATTATCTAATTCTTTTTCTAAAAAAATTTGCCCAGAAGGGTCGGGCAACTCGGCAATTTCTCTTACACTTAATGCTAAATCTTGAATGCGTGATTCGGTTAATTTCAAGCGGTCATATTTGGGGTCAGATGAATCCATACTGACTAAATCTTTTTGATTTTCAGTAATGATTTGTTCCGTATTTTCTGTTAATATTTCAGCCAAACGATTGAGAATTCCCTGTTTTTGAACATCATTCAATCGTCTAACTTCAGCAGAAGCAATGTGGGTTTTTTCCAAAAGCGGTAAAATTGTTTTGGGAAGTTCTAAAGTTTCCAATTCCATGTTGAGGGATTTTTATATAAATTCATGGTAAAGGTCGTGAAAAATTACTTCTTTATCATCCTCATACTTTCAACATGAATATCATCTAACTGATAATCAATCAAATACATTCCAGACTTAAAATTTTCATTGTTTAATTTTACTTGATAAATATTAACATTTTTCTCCTCATCCAGAACAGTTCTCAATAATTTACCCGCAAAATCATAAACATTAATTTTGACTCTTCCTTTTTTCACAACATCATACTCAATGGTTGTTTCTGACTCAGTCGGATTTGGGAAAATTCTTAATGGAAATTTGTTTACAATTTCTTCTTCACTGGCAAGTGGCTGACCAAATACTTTTAATTGGGAATTTAACCAAGCCGTTCTTTGTCGAATCCAGTCTTTCATCCAAGCGGTTTCGTTTTCGTAGGTTGCCCCAACGTAATAATTAGGCCATATTTTAACCCCTAAAACCCCCGTCCATCGGTTGTTATTCCTAATTCGAGCCTCTTGCAAAACGGTAGCAGTTGAGTCCATCCAAGTATTAATTCTATCTGGATTTAAGGCAGTTTTGCGTAATACTTCCCAGCGTTTTGCCGCTTTATATCTAAAAGTTGAATCAGCCGAAAGCCGTTCCCACCACGTTGGCGAAAGGAAGTATGTATCTTTGGCAGGAATTGCCAAGTCATTCACTTTGTACTGCCAGCCCGTTGATTTATAGCCATCCAAATAATCTGCATTACCAAAAGCCAAATTATAATCCCAAGCGGGACCCATTTTTAATTTACCACCTTTTGAATCTTTATCCTTATAAAAATACGTACTGAGACGATATCCGTCCACATTTTTAGTGAATTCAGTAATCAAAAAATAATCCACAAACGAATCAATATCAATCATTCCTCGCCATCTTGCTTTGGGTGTTAAGTAATCTGAACTCTTTAATGATGTCTCAAATTCAGTAACATAATTTTTAATATAAGTGAATTGTGCATCGGTTATGTCCGTAATTTTTGGATATTCAATTTGAATTGGGACGGTGTAACTTACCCCGTTAATGGATAACGTTGTATTCCAAAGTTTTGATTTTGAGCCCTCTGTTTTGTCAATTTTTAACAGATAACCACCCGTTACATCATCACCCGTATTATCGGTCACTTTTAAAGACGAGATATCCACTCTGTTTTTATCTCGCTTTACCTTTTCCATCAAAATATATAGTCCTTCATACTTATCATTAACCATCACTTCTACATATCGTGAACGAGTGGCATAGCGTCCCATGCGGTTCGCTAAATCATAAGATAATACATCACGCATGAGGGTTTTGTCGTTGTAAGTAGCATTCAAAACCCAATCAGCTTCCTCGGGCATTCCTAAGAGGGCAACTTTGCGACTTTTTTCCGTAGAATCCACCCAAAGTTCAAATCCATAAGGTTTCTTTGGGAATAATTGTTGCGAAGTTGAGCCTCTAAATTCAATGCCAGTTTTGCCTAAATATTCTGTTGGTTTATCAGTAACGTTATTTATTTTGCCAATGCCATTATAGATTAATTGCATATCAGCTAATATTTTTGGCTCATTTACGATTGCTTTTCCTTTGGTATTTACTTTGAGAATTGGAAGATTAGAGGACGTTAAAGTTTGTCCTTTTGACAAAGGAAATATAGTAATTAATAAAATGAAGACAGTAGATAATTTTTTCATGAGTATGTTAGTTTGATTTTAAAAAATAAGCCTTCACTGACTGTAAAGGCTTATTAAGAGTTTTTAAAATGTTCAATAATTAAAAATCATATCCCAAAGTCACGTAAGAAATTGGAGCCTTAACTTCCTTATTTTCCCAACCCCAACCAAGGTCGTATTTAATGTAATAACCCAATAAAGTCGTTCTTGCTCCAACACCATAACCAATCAAAAATGGATTTCTGAAATCGGTTACTGTTGCTTGAAAAGGCAAAGAACCACCGCCAATTATGCTGGTATTAAAACCATTTTTACGAGAAAAAGGACCTACGCCCGACCAAGCCGTTCCAACATCTGTGAAGGTTGTAATAAGTAAATTTTTAAAGAAATTACTGTAAACTGGACCATCATAAATGTATTTTGCTACGGGCAATCTCACTTCAATATTCAAAGCCAAATGGCTGACACCTGACAATTTATTGATATTAAATCCTCTTAAAGGCGTTGCATAGTCCAAAAAGAAAACATCTTTATTATCAAATCTTGAACTGTTGAATGGATTATTATTATCGGTACGATTCTCGTATTGGCATTCCAACCAATTATCCATTCCGCCCATAACGGTTTGTTTTGGGGCATTTCCAAAAGAATGTCCACCTGATAAACGACTTGCCAAAATCACGCCTTTCCCAAATCTTACATAATGGCGTAAATCTGCATAAAGTCTATTAAAACCATCATTACTGTTTCTTAAACCAGAATAATGATCAAAGCGAACACGGATACGGGTGCCTTCTAATTGGTTCAAACCGTGACCAATGGTATTATCAAACACAAATTCAGCTCGTCCGCCCGCATAATCCGAAAAGCCGTCTGGCGAAGAGAGATTTGCCAAATCCAAGAAACGATTGGTTGTATAAGAAGGCGAAACGGTTACGCTTGTGGTGGTATTAATTGGATAAGAAGCCGAAAATGTTAATTTATTAAAATGATACTTTTTTGCTCCTTGTTCAGCATCTTCACTAATTGAGCGGCGGTCGTATCTAACACTATAATCAATCCGTTTTGCCAAGTAAGAATATTGTCCCCATAAATCAGAGTTCTTCAAATTTGGTGTGATAAAAATGCCCCCTTGCAGATGATGATTTTCTAATAAATCATTCATATTAATAGTTCCTTTCAAGCCAAAACCACGTTGAGGCAATGGATCAACCACAAAATCAAGGTCAGTATTATTTACTACGAAAGGATTATTATAATCAACGGGTCCTCTAATTTTAATATTTTCTTTTCTGTTTTGTTTAGAAATAATAATTTTCTCAACCTTATTTCTTTTATCATTTTTAGGTGAATTCGCCTGAGTCTCAGTATTTTTCTTAGTGAATGCTCCTGAATCAAACTGATAATTTTCTGTGTCAATCTCACCTTTTTCTAAGATAATCTTAGACTTGGCTATGGGTGTTTCAGGAATAATCGAAACCACTTGATTGTCAAGTTTTAATTTGTCTGTTTGAGTGGTAGTGTTCTGCGTAATACCGAATAATTTTACATTTCTACCAGTATAAGGAAGATTATTTTTAACAGCAAATTCTGCTTTTTGTTTATAAGAAATAACCTCAGCATTCCCTTCTATCGTCTTTATTACTAAGCCATTAGAACTTAAATTAAAATCAAAATCATAAATGTCATTACGTAAATTACTTACTTGCACCAGTGTTGAATCATTGGCAGTTAATCTATAAATATTTCTGATGCCTCGCTCATCGTTTAAGAAATAAACTGTATTGCCATCTGCCACAACAGGATTTGAGATTGATCCCATTGAGTCCACTAAACGCCTAACGATTTCTTGTTTTGGCTTACCTTCGTGAAGAAATAAATTGAATTTATTAGTAAGCGTTTTGTAAGAACCTTTATCAACATTTAAAGAATCTTTCAAACGATTTGAAGTAAAAAATAATTTACCCGCCGAGCCAACAAATCGTGGACTGAGGTCGTCGTAAAGATCATTGGTTAATTGAGTAACTCTGCCACGAGCAATGTCATAAAGAAATAAATCGTTTTGTCCTTTACTAATGGCACTCAGCACAAGCGTAGTTCCGTTATCTGAAACATCAAAATCTTGTACTTGGTCAAAATCTTTTAAATATTTTCTTGAAGCAAATTTTCCAGTTAAGTCCTTCTCTGTAATGTCATTATAAATATTCAAAATCACATCACCTTGGTTCTCATAAATGACTGATAAAGTTCCACCTTTCGTCCAAGATAGGAGCGGAGTATTATAGTCAATTGATTGATTCAAGGTCTTATATCCCGAAATTAGAATTGTTACTGTTTTTTTACTTTTCAAATCCATAACTTCTACCGAGGAACGTCCTAACTCATTTTTTGAGAAAGCTAAAAATGCTCCGTCAGGGCTTATCTTGAATTTATTTACTCGGTCAGAACTATTGAATTTAATCTCCTTAACCTTAAAATCATAATTAGTGGCATTATAACTTGCATTTACATTATCAGCCATTCCAGCATAATATTCACGCCACTCTTTCATAGCTTTACTAAACGGCATTCCGAGCGTACTTGAAATTGAAGTTTGTTCATTACGAATGATTCGGGTAAGGTTTAAGATATTAGAAATATTATCTTTCCCGTAACGTTCTGCAATATAATTCCAAATTGATTGTCCAACGAAGGCGGACTCTTTACCAATCGTTTGACTTGGTTTTCTTAATGTTTTGTTGGCAATAGCATCACGCACATACGAATCCATTTCCGTATTCCAACCTTCTGAAATATAAGCAGTTATGCCATTCATAAACCAATCTGGAACGCTTAAAAGTAAAGAATTTTGCAATGATTCTTTAATGCTTCCTCCGTATAACATATCATGCACATACACATGAGAAACCTCACGAGCAAGGTCTTTCCTGAACGTAACAGAATTGCCAGAATAAGCGATTTCTATGCGTGATTTTGCCAGATTTTCCTCCTTAATTTCACGTTCACTCGAAAGATTTAAGCCAACATTACTTTGATTCAAGTCTTGTGTAGAAGTATAAATAAATATTTTTGTCCGACTGAAAGGGGAATATCCTAAAATCTCCGTAATTCGGTCGAAGTCGGTTTCTACCAATTGGATTGCTAATGTAGCCGTTTGTTGTCCACCTTCATAAAAGTAAACCTCAAAATTTTGTGAAGTTAAAACCTGCCATTTGAAAGGGCGATATTGTATTCTGTTTTTTCCAAAAGGCTCTTGCGTTGGGAAAAAATTCTGAGCTTTTGAATCGTATAAAGTCAGAAGCAATAACATGAAGAGTAATACTTTTTTCATTTTATATTTTAGGTCTTTTTATTTCTTAGTTTAAGTTCTAAAAATAATGATTTGTTACTTAAAGCATCAATTTAGACTACTAAATATAACGAAGCAAAACGATTAATATTTACTTCTGGGTGAAGTTCTTTTTGATAGACTAAAAAATCCACAAATTGTTTGCCAAAAAAGGGTGCCAACGATACACCTTTTGAACCAAATCCATTAAAGATTCCAATATTTTCAACCGTTGGGTGCATCCCTAAAAACGGTCGACGGTCTTTTGTGGCGGGACGAACACCAGCCTGTTGCGACAATATACGCATTTTAGGCTTCATCAGCTTTTGATATTTTTCAGTTAGAATAGTTGCTCCTTCTTCGGTTACAACATCATCTAAAATATCCCATTTATAAGTTGCTCCGAGCCTAAATTTATTATTTTCCAACGGAATTACGAATACGCCCTGATTTATAATATCCTGTAAATCAAGGTTTTGTATTTCAATATCCAAAACTTCACCCTTTACTGGATTGAAAGGAAGATAACTGAAATGAGGATTGAATTTGCCGTTGTAGCCTTCGCTGTAAATGGTAATATCATTAGTATTTTCTGAAATAAAAGTAGTTTCAGTTAAAATATTTCTCTCTAAAAAATAGTCTCTGAACGC
>JAYUIP010000951.1:0-3936 GCA_043765945.1 Arcicella sp. | reverse complement strand
TTCATTTTCGGAAATTAGGTTACACAGAGAACCACAGAGTTTAAAAAAGAGAACCACAGAGTCTTTCAGATGTATTTTCTCTGTGGTTCTCTAAGTTTTTCTCTGTGGCTCTCTGTGTAACCTCATTCCCCAAAAACATTATCACTTTGGTAGGAATTGAAATATTAACGAGTAATGATTTTATATTTGGTTGGATAATAAATGAAGCGATTTTTGGAGTTTTGCAGAATGCCAACTTGATATTCATTTTTGGGCATGGCATCAGTCATAATAGAAGTGTAAAATCCATCCGTAAAAAATTGACCAGTTTTTATAAGATTAAATTTTGCGTTTCTACGATGATTTGTGGGGCTTATGAATGTATTTTCCGCAGATTTCAAAATAACAAAAACATTGCCTGTATAAGGAAGTGTATAGTTGTTTAATTGATAAATATCTCTATAATTGGAATTGGAAATATTAAATTCCAGTAAAGAATCTTTTTGTATATCTATTTGATAATCAATTATTTGGGTAGATTTTAATGCTTCCAAATTAACAATTATATCCGATAAGTCACTTTTAGGGAAAACACTAATTCCATTGCTAAAAGACTTGTTTAACATTGGTTTAATGTTGTCATTAAAAGATTTATCATTAACAATTGAAATATTATTCAACTGATAATTTACCGCATCAGCTTCCTGTGATTTACGTTGAAAAGTGAGTAGTTCATAAGTTGAATACCAAGTAAAAATATTAAATAAAATCCCACACATTACAAATACAACTCCAACATCACGTTTGAATCGTAATGAATTGTAATGCAGGAAAGTTACATAAAGCAAAACCAACGCAATCACGGAATTATGCAAATATCTATTTTGAAAACCAGCCTCAATTGAACTCCAAGAACGACTTAATGCAACTAACCCTGCCGTAATGGATAAATATAGAAAACAAGCTAATAAAAAAAGGTTTTCTTGGGGAAAATATTGTTGAAATTTGGATTGAAATTTCGTAAAAGAATGATTTATAAGTACCTTGAAATTGATAATTGCTAATAGTATGAAGATAAATAAACCTCCTAAAATTGTCAATGATACTTGAAAACTGTTTTTAATAAAGTCATAGATAAACCCACCAAAAAATCCTCCAAAACATCCAATCAATCTATTTGGGTCGCTTAAACTTCCGATGATATTAGAGTTCTGGGCAGTAAAATATCCATGAAAATAAAATCCAGCAACGATAATCGTTAGCCCAATCCATATCATTAAATGCTTGTACCTTTTCTGTAAAAACAACAAAAGTCCTCCAACTCCGAAGCCAAAAAGTCCATTCCCGTGCGTGAACGTCAGAACAGCTATTAAAAGGATTGAAATCCAAAATTTTTCAGGTTTAAAATAGACCAAACTATAAAATAAGAACATCGCCCAGAATAAATTTCCGACTTGTTGCATTATTGAAATAGTCCAATAAAAGTTTTGATAAGCAGAGGGTTGAAAAATGAATAAAGTAACAGGTAAAATATACCAAAAAGATAGATTTATTTTTCGAATAATTAGGGCAAAAAAAGTAAAAATTCCCAAATAATATAGTGCTGAGACTGTATTAAGAATTTTCCAATCTAAATGTCCTTGAATGTAGTAATCAAGCAAAACGAAAAGTCGTGGAAAAATTATTCTATGTTCGTTATGTTGGTCATAAAGTGCGTTGAGTTTTTGCTGGAAAGGAATCGAACTATCTTGAAAAATGGTTACAAATCGGAGCAAATGAAAGTCATCTTGGTAGAAAAAGTTGTAGGAAAAGTGGTAACAAGCTAAATAAAAAATGAAAATGACAAGTAGAATAGCAAGGAGGGAAAATTTATTTAAGACTGACCAATTAGTGTATTTCATGAATGTGTTTAGTGTTTAATTATTCTACGAAAATTTTGAGGTAGGGACGAATAGTATTCGTCTACAGTGTAATTTGAGTGGACGAATAGCATTAGTCACTACATAATTCATTACCAAAAACTGATTGAGTACTTGTTTGACTGTAATTGCAAACGAGCAACAAATTTAATAAAGTAGAAAATATGAAAGTAGATTTAGGGAGATAACTTATCTAACGGTCAAGTATTTTCTAATGATTCGACAATCATCAATAATTCAGAAATCATCATGGCAGTTGCTCCCCAAACGGTTGTATTTAAGATTTCGTAAAAAGGTGTGTTAACTTCTAATCCTCTGACGTTCAATGTTTTACGTCCAATAATCTCAGGATTTATTAAATTTTTAAGCGTTATTTCAATCACTTTATCAACTTCTCTTGGGTCAGGATAAAAATCAGGTTTACGAGTCATGAATCCAATAACTGGTTGAACGTAAAAATTGGAAGGCGGGATAAACAGCTTCGTTAATTTTCCTAAAACTGTAATGTCCGAAACTCTTACACCAATTTCTTCCTGTGCTTCACGGAGTGCAGTTCTTTCCAAATTTTCGTCTTCTTTTTCAGCACGACCACCGGGGAAAGCCATTTGACCGCCGTGAACGCCATCGTATTGAGGTCTAAGAATTAATGGAATAAACACTTGATTATCAGATGGATAGAATAAAATTAACACCGCACTTTCACGTGTCCTCTCGTTGGGGGAAGGCATTTTTAACTTCAAACGAGTTTCTGAAGCCATTACATTGTGGGCAACTATCCCTGGTAATGGTTGTTGTAGCCGTGTTTGAAGTTTATTTATAAAAATGGTAAAATCAGACATTTATTTTACTTATAGTATTCTACTAATTTTTCCGCACAACGTTCGCCATCCATTGCCGCCGACATGATTCCTCCTGCATAACCAGCCCCTTCCCCACAAGGGAAAAGCCGCTTTATTTCAAGATGTTCTAAGGTTTCTTTATCTCTGGGAATCCTTACGGGTGATGATGTTCTGCTCTCAATGCCGATAATTTGAGCTTCGTTTGAGGCATAATTCCTCATTTTTTGCCCAAATTGTTTTAACCCTTCTTGCAATGGTTTACCGAGAAAATCGGGTAAAATATTCATCATATCCGAAGACAACAATCCAGGTTGGTAAGAAGTATCTAATAACGATTTTGACATTTTGTTTTGAATATAATCACCCACCAATTGAGCTGGGGCGGTCTGTCTTCCACCCGCCATTCTGCACGCTTTTTGCTCTAATTCTTTCTGTAACTGTAAACCTGCCAATGCTCCATACTGTTTATAGGGCTGCAAATCAACCTCATTAATTGCCACAACCATGCCCGAATTGGCAAATTTAGAATCTCGTCGAGACGGTGACATTCCATTAACAACCAACTCCCCTGGGGCAGTTGCCGAAGGAACAATAAACCCTCCTGGACACATACAAAACGAGAAAACTCCTCTTTGAACGCCTTTGAAATAAGTCTGACCAACCAAACTATACGATGCCGCTGGAAGATATTTTCCTCTTTCAGGGCGATGATATTGCAAGGAATCAATTAAACTTTGTTGATGTTCGATTCTTACACCCATCGCAAAGGGTTTAGATTCAATCAACACATCATTTTTCTGGCATATTTCAAAAATATCACGGGCAGAATGTCCCGTTGCTAATATTACGCCTAAGCCCGAAATTTCATTGCCATTTTCTAAAATAACGCCTTCTATTTCTTTATTCTGAACAATAAAATCAACGACTTTTGTCTCAAAATGTACTTCGCCACCCGCTGATAAAATGCTCTCACGGAGTTCAGCAACCAATTGCGGAAGTTTATTTGTGCCAATGTGCGGATGGGCATCTACCAAAATTTCCTCGGTTGCTCCGTGTGCTACTAAAATCTCTTGAACTCTTCTGATGTCGCCTCTTTTTTTACTTCTGGTATAAAGTTTACCGTCAGAATAGGTTCCCGCTCCGCCTTCCCCAAAGCAATAATTTGATTCTGGATTAACGATATGGTCTTTGTTAATTGC
>JAYUIP010000950.1:0-3938 GCA_043765945.1 Arcicella sp. | reverse complement strand
AGAGATGATGCGTATCTTTATCCCAATAATTGAAGTTTCCAATCACTGACACCGTCTTTGCCGATGGAGCCCATACTGAAAAGTACGTCCCCTTAACTCCCTGAAAATCAACGATATGAGAACCAAATTTTTCAAAAAGGCGATAATGTTTACCTGCTTTAAAAAGATTAACATCAAAATCAGAAAAGCGACTGTACGTTTCTACATTTTTGAGTTGAACGGGTATTTGAGGGATTGACTCTGCAACGGCTAATGGTTCTTTTTTAGCCGTTTTTTTCTTGGTTGATTCGGTTGTGTCAGTTACTGTTTTGGACGTTTTTGCCATTTTTGTTTTATGGTTAATGGAGGATAATTTTTGTTGAACCTAATATTTTAAAATATCATTTAATCCTAATTTAATTGAAAGCAATTCTTTTTCGGAAATTTCTCCAATTCTTTTGATAAGTCTTTTTTTAGAAACAGTTCTAATTTGAAAAGTGATAACTTCTGATTCTTTCGATAGATTATTTTCTGAATTAGGTTTTAAGATAATGCAGCCTAATAAATTTTTTATTACGGAACTAAGAGGACAAGCTATAACAATGTTGTAATTATCAATCATGGTATTTCCACTAATAATTACGATTGGGCGAGTTCCGTTTTGTTCGCTTCCAGTTGATGGGTCTAAATTAGCGAGATAAATGTCTCCTTGTCTCATTGTTTTTCATGTTGGTTAAGCATTTCTAAATAATCTTCTAACCCCTCTTCTGCCATTGCTAAAAGTTCAGGATCTTTATTTGCACGTTGAAACGAACGAGCATATTCTGCCCTTTTAACTTCTTCTAAATAATTTGAAAGTGCCGTTTCAATTATTTTGCTCTTCGGTATCTTTAACCTTTGTGCATAATCATTCAACGTATTCATCATGTCCAGCGAAAGCGTGGAAGTATAAGTTGTTGTAGCTCTCATTTTGATTTATATTTATCTATTACAAATATAAAATGTATTTATGACTATTATTGCATTTTTGTAAAATTAATCCACTTTCGCCCGTTCCGTCATACTCTTCGGAATTTTTTTGAAATAATTACCAGGGAAAGTTCTCACTAAAATATCTAAAATTTTGGCATCCCTGCCAATCAAAATTCTGGATTTTCCTTTTTCAATACCCTTAAAAATCACTTCAGCGGCATATTCGGGTGTATTAATCAAGGCTTCTCTTTCAAATTTCTCTAAGTCTGCCGCAACTTGCTTAGGATTTTGTCCTTCTGAAATTCGGGCATTACTGGCAATTTTAGTTTTTATACCACCCGGATGAACGGAAGAAACTCTAATATTTGTATCAATTAATTCAAATTTAAGTACGTCAGAAAAACCTTTTACCCCAAACTTTGCGGTACAATATGCTGACTGATAACGCACACCCATTATTCCAAAAATACTCGAAACATTCACGATATTACCCTTATTTTGTTCCAACATCAAGGGTAAAAAGGCTTTGGTCATTCGGATAACGCCGTATAGATTTATGTTCATTAACCATTCAAAATCTTCCATTGGTGTTTCCACAAAAGTGCCAGAATTTAGGGCAACACCCGCATTATTGACCAAAACAATTTTTTGAGGATTATAAGTTTTCTTAACCATCTCGGCAAAATCTGTAATCGCCCGTGAATCAGATACATCCAATCTATGAGCGTTTATCCAACCATTTTGAGCCATGACTTTTTGGCGAGTTTCTTCCAAACCCTTTTCGTCAATATCCGTAGCAATAATTTTTGCTCCTTTTGAGGCTGCCAAAACCGCTAATGCCTGACCAATTCCCGAACCCGCTCCAGTGATAATGTAATGTGTGTTGTTCATGTTTTTTTATTTTAATAGTTGGGTATTTCATCTTCCGAAGATACAATTTTTTAATGAGAGTTTAGAATTATTTAAGTTTGCCTTTTCCACAAACATAGTGCCATAAAAATAGCCTAAAATCATAATACAGCTTGATTTATACAAAAAGAGTATAAAATAAATATTCCTTCAAAAATGAAGCAAGGCACGTTTTTTGCTCCTTTAAAAGGACAATAGCCGCCAGTATTGGGTTGGCAATTTTCAATTAATAGTTAAATTTAAGTATGAAATTCTTGCTAAAATCGTCACTCATTTTTTAATTACTTCTGAAAATTGTTCCATAAAATTCCTAAATACCAACCTAAAAAATAATACACATTATGCGGCTAACTTTTATGAAAAATCGGGAAAAACGACCCGATAGAATTTCTATTGCCCCTCTGCGAGTTGATGTACATTCGCACCTCTTACCTGCCTTGGATGAAGGTTCAAAAAACTTAGAAGAAAGTCTGGAATTGATTTTGCAGTTGAGAAATCTTGGCTTTCAAAAACTGATTCTCACGCCACACATCATGGCAGGATTTTATCCAAATTCTCCCAAAAAAATTCATGAACGTTTATTGATTCTGAGAGAATATTTAGAAGAAAAAAACATTGACATCGAAATAGAAGCCGCCGCAGAATACTATTTAGATGCTTTTTTCATGAAAGAATTACTTTCAAAAAATGATTTACTGACTTTTGATTCTGAAGAGGGTCAACAATATCTCCTCTTTGAAACCCAACATCTTCACGAACCTAAACAACTTTTTGAGGCAATTAAACGCATTGTTAGGAAAGGATATACGCCCGTTTTGGCACATCCCGAACGGTATAATTACCTCCAAAGAAACCGATTGTTGGTCCATCAATTATACGAAACAGGACTTTTATTTCAAGTAAACATTAATTCTTTTTCGGGATATTACGGTAATGCTTCTCGTGAATTAGCCGAATATTTATCTGTGGCTCAAATGGTTAGCTTCTTGGGAACGGATTGTCACAAGCAAGAGCAAATAGAGATGTTGCAGAAAACGATGGCTTCACCTGTGTATGCAACGGTATTGCGAGCGGGGGAGATTTTGAATAATCGGGTGTAAATAAAAATGTCCGGTATCGACCATTTTTTCAATGTTAACAATAAATAAATCAAAGGCATTTTTATGGAATCCTAACTTTATATCTTGGAACACCTTTTTTGTTCTTTTTGGTTTTAAAAGCAATGTTTTAGCCTGTTCAGATGTTCTGAAACTTTCAAGTATTCCATATTTCCCTAATACAGCTACCTCTTGGGTAAATTTTTCAGTTTCTGTATTGCTTATATTCAACGCTTTAAAAATATCATTACTTGAAATCTCTTTATCACCAAGTCCAAGTAAAACAATTTATTTTTGATTTTTTGACAAGTTGAATTTGTCAAATTGTTGTAACCATTCTAATTGTTTGGTACTAAAAATTGTCTTATTTGAAAGAGTTACTCTAAACCAAAGTCCATTTGAATACAATTCAGGTTTTCAAGTTCTTGTTCTTGCATTAAACTAAAAATTCTTTTCATTCCTTCTCCAAGTTCTCGCATTAATCTATTTTCTCTCAAAACTCTTGCAATTAAAGAGTTTTGAGATTCATGAGAACCTTCTAATTCATATAAATTTTAAACTGTTAAAGTTGAAATCAATGCACCATGAGTTTTAATTTCCATTCTATCATCAGAAATATAAATTTCAATGGCATTCGTAATACTATAATCTCCATGTGCAATTGCATTCAAAATAGCTTCTCGAAGAGCATTTTCGGGATAAATATATTTTTGTTCAAATTGAGAATTAGTACCAAATTCAGTTTTATGAGCCAAGTATGACCGTAAATGCTCCCAAGATTTAATTACTAAATCAAAAATATTTCCTTTAACAATATCATCACTAACAACATTATATTTTTCTCCTGCTTCTAATGTATGTATTTCCTTTTACTTTAAGAAATCGCACCTGATTTTTTGGATGCCATCTATATCCGTAGCAAAAAGTAACAAAGCCGCTCTTTTAAGTCTAAGTCCGTTTTGGGCATAATTAGCCAGTCCA
>JAYUIP010000949.1:0-1286 GCA_043765945.1 Arcicella sp. | reverse complement strand
GAATTTTTTAGGGGAAAAACATATCCAATCCCACTCGCCCGAAAGGTGTTCACATACGCCCGAAGTTTCAATATTAGTCTCAAAACCTGCCTCATGCAATGCACCTGTCAAAGCATCCAAATTGTGCATTAAAGGCTCTCCGCCCGTGACAACTGCCAAACGCCCCGTATGTTGCGAGGCATCCGTAACCAACTGATTAACAGATAGTTTTGAATGGGCGTTCATATCCCAAGATTCTTTCACATCGCACCAATGACAGCCCACATCACAACCTCCCAAACGAATAAAATAGGCTGCTCTTCCTTGATGAAACCCTTCGCCTTGAATGGTATAAAAATATTCCATCGTGGGCAAAAAAGTCTCTTGTATTTCTAAGTTTTCAGTATTCATTATTTATCACAAATTTTTTGCAAAATTAATCAATTCACTGTTTAATTCTCAGAATAGATGGTATATTCGTTCACATTTTATCCAAAATCGAAAATGAAATTACTTTTTATCCACGGATTTGTAGAAGATCATACCATTTTTAATGGAGTCAGAAAAACCATTACGCAAGGCGAACAAATAGCCATAGATTTAGAAAAAGTATTGGCTGATTGGCACAATGCCCCCGAGGATTTGGACGTGCAGAAAATGGCTTTGTATCTGATTGGAAAGTACGAAATAACGGCTCAGGATTGCGTAATTGGGCATTCTATGGGTGGATGGATTGCATCATACATGAAAGAAGAATGTGGGTGTAAAGCAATTTTATTAGCTTCTCTAACCGACCAGAAGAAATTAATTACGCCCTTGACCAATCCAACCTTGATTAAATATCTCATTAAATTTGGCATTTTTCAAAGCTCATTCATGGAATCTTTTTTGAAAAAAGATTATAAATTTCAAGAGTCAAAGCAATTATTTGATGGATTAATTAGTGGTTTAATTAAGTTAGATAAGAAAATTTTATACCAACAATTTCAAATTTTATTTGCCAAAGTAAAACCGCTTACCATCAAACCCGAATTGAGAGTTCACGCCCGCAAAGACAATATTGTTTGCTTTCCAGATGAGCAATTTGTGGAAGTTTTGGGCGATCATTTTTCATTGATTTACCATTCTGAACAAGTTGTAAGAGCCATTCAGACAGTTTTGTGATTTTTTAAATAATTTTTAACTCGTTAATAACCTGATATTTACAATTAAATAAAGCCTAAAATATTTAGTTATTTGATTTTCTAAAAATAATTGAAAATAATTGATTTAGGCGTTTTCACTACGTATATTTGTCCTTATACTTT
>JAYUIP010000948.1:0-3943 GCA_043765945.1 Arcicella sp. | reverse complement strand
CTTGGGACGTTGATTATAATGAAGAGGCTTACAGTAAAGAAGAAACTTTTAGCAATGAATAAATCGTTTTTTTTATTAAACAAAATGAGTTAACCAATTAGAAAATTTGCTACGATAAAAAATTATAGCACAAAACTTTACAGATATGTGGGAAACCATCAAAGAGTACAAAGAAATTATATTTAGTTTTCACGAAGGAATTGCCAAAATCTCCATCAATCGTCCTCATGTACACAATGCCTTCACACCGCTAACGGTGAAAGAAATGATTGATGCGATGAATATTTGTCGTGATACGGAAAGTATTGGCGTAATTATCCTGACAGGCGAAGGTGGTAAAGCCTTCTGTTCGGGTGGCGACCAATCCGTTCGTGGACATGGTGGATACGTAGGCGAAGATACCGTTCCAAGGTTAAATGTATTGGATTTGCAAAAGCAAATTCGTTCAATTCCGAAGCCTGTTGTGGCAATGGTTGCAGGTTGGGCAATTGGTGGTGGACACGTTCTTCACGTGGTTTGTGACCTTTCGATTGCGGCTGATAATGCTCGTTTCGGACAAACTGGACCAAATGTAGGCTCCTTTGATGGCGGTTTTGGTGCATCCTATTTAGCTCGTGTAGTTGGTCAGAAAAAAGCTCGTGAAATCTGGTTTCTGTGCGACCAATATGATGCTCAAGAAGCTCGTGAAATGGGATTAGTAAACAAAGTTGTGCCGTTGGATAAATTGGAAGAAACAACGATTTCATGGTGCAAAAAAATATTAGAAAAAAGTCCCCTATCACTACGTTTATTGAAATCTTCGTTCAATGCTGAGTTAGACGGACAGGCAGGAATTCAAGAATTAGCGGGAAATGCAACGTTACTTTATTATTTATCGGAAGAAGCGAAAGAAGGTAGAAATGCCTTTGTGGAAAAGCGTAAGCCTGATTTTAGTAAGTTTCCGAAGTTTCCTTGATAGTCATTTTGACAGATTGATGGCATGACTTTGAGTCATGCCATCAGTAATTCTCCCAATTTTACATCCCGAAAGTTTTAGAACTTTCGGGATGTTTGTTAATGAACAATCCTTAATTTTGCATGAAAATAATTAAACAGAAACTATGCAAATTATTGACGGAAAGGCAACAGCCGACGAGATTAAAAAAGAAATAGCCCTTGAATTATCTGAAATTAAGGCATCTGGTGGAAAAATTCCGCATCTTGTTGCCATTTTAGTGGGTAATAATGGAGCTTCTGAAACATACGTTGCCAATAAAGTGAAATCTTGTGAAGAATTAGGTTTTAAATCAACGCTACTTCGTTTTGAACCAACCATTTCTGAATCTGAATTGTTGGAGGAAGTTAACAAGGTCAATCAGAATGATGATATGGATGGTTTAATCGTTCAATTGCCTCTCCCCGACCATATCAATCCCGACCGAGTGATGGAAACAATTGACCATAAAAAAGACGTTGACGGTTTTCACCCAATCAATATTGGACGAATGGCAAAAGGGCTTCCTGCCTATATTTCAGCAACTCCACAAGGCGTTTTGGATTTATTGGAAAGATATAAAATTGAAACTTCTGGAAAACATTGTGTCGTGGTCGGAAGAAGTCAAATCGTTGGATTACCAATGTCAATTTTAATGCAAAGAAATACTAAAATTGGTAATTGTACCGTCACTTTAACGCACTCAAAAACCAGGGATTTAGCGGCAGTTTGTGCTACTGCCGATATTTTGATTGCCGCTTTGGGTCGTGCCGAATTCATTACTGCCGAATACATAAAAGAAGGTGCGGTTGTTATTGATGTAGGTTTGACGAGAGTTGAAGATACCACAAAAAAATCTGGTTTTGCTTTGAAAGGCGACGTTAAGTTTGATGAAGTTGCTCCAAAATGTTCATTCATAACGCCCGTTCCAAAGGGTGTTGGACCCATGACCATTGTTTCTTTAATGAAAAATACCTTGCTTTCGTCCAAAGGAATTATTTACGCCAAATAGCAATATTCCAAGTTAGACTTTTTGAATAAAATGCCTTGTTTGAGAAAAAACAAAGATTTAATACCTATTTTACGAAAGCATTTTTGTACTTTTGCAGAAAATTTACCGAACAAACACTTGAAATCCGAGGGAAAAGTAACTCTCTTAAATTATGGCTTCTATCAATCAAGTAAAAATTTTTTCTGGCTCATCTTCTCAATATTTATCAGAAGAAATTGCTCGATATTTTGGAAAAGATTTAGGACAAAGCTCAGTCCAACGGTTTTCAGACGGAGAGATGTCACCAAGTTTTAATGAGTCAGTGCGTGGATGTGATGTATTTTTGATTCAATCAACCTTCCCTCCTGCCGACAATATGATGGAATTATTGTTGATGATTGATGCTGCCAGACGTGCCTCTGCCCATTATGTTACAGTCGTGATTCCTTACTTCGGATATTCACGTCAAGACAGAAAAGACAAACCAAGAGTTGGAATTGGAGCAAAATTGATGGCAAATCTCTTAACAGCCGCAGGAGCCGACCGACTGATGACGATTGATTTACACGCTGGACAAATTCAAGGATTTTTTGATTTTCCAGTTGATCATTTAGAAGGAACTGCGATTTTTGTGCCTTATTTGAAATCATTAGGGTTAGATAAAATCCTTTTTGCTTCACCCGATGTTGGAGGCGTTGTGAGAACAAGAAATATTGCGAAGTTTTTCAATGCTGAGATGGTAATTTGTGATAAACAACGCAAAAGAGCAAATGAAATCGCAACGATGCAATTAATTGGAAATGTTGAAGGGGCAGACGTTGTTTTAGTGGATGATATGATTGATACGGGTGGAACCATGTGCAAAGCCGCTCAATTAATTATGGATAACGGAGCAAAATCCGTACGTGCCATTGTTACCCACGGAGTCTTATCTGGAAATGCTTATGAAAACATTAACAACTCTATTTTAACGGAATTAGTGGTAACAGACACCATTCCACAAAGACAAGTTTCCGACAAAATTAAAGTATTATCCGTGGCAGAATTATTTGCAAAAGCCATCGGAAGAATACGTGACCACGAATCTATCAGTTCATTATTTATAAAGTATTAATTATTTTTAAACGGTCAGTAGAGGATAGCAATTAGTTATCAGTTATTGGTTATTAGTTATTAGGAATCGCATTATTTGCAAAACTAATAACTATTTACCAATCACTAATTACTAAAATCGACAGGCTATTGACACAAAATCACTCAAATGAGAAAGATTGAAATTGTAGGGTACAACAGAGAGACCCTTGGCACAAAGTCTGCTAAAGATTTACGTAATGAAGCACTGGTTCCATGTGTTTTATATGGTGGCGAGAAACAAATCCACTTCGCAGTACCAATGATTCTTTTCCGTGAATTAATTTACACGCCAGAGGTTTCAGAAGTAATATTAAACATTGAAGGTGAAATTCACCACGCAATTGTTCAGGATTCACAGTTTCATCCAGTTTCAGAAATGATTCTTCATGTGGACTTCTTAGAAATTATTGAAGGAAAAGAAATTAAAATTGACGTTCCAGTTAAAGTTATCGGTGATTCACCAGGCGTTCGTAAAGGAGGTAAAATGGTACAAAAGTTGCGTAAAGTGACTTTAAAAGGAATGGCTGACAATATTCCTGATTTTGTTGAAGCTGATATTACTGGCTTAGACTTAGGACAAACTTTGAAGGTTTCAAAATTGGTTGTTTCTGAGGTAGTTATTTTGAATAATATGACTTCACCAGTGGCAAGTATTGAAATCCCACGTGCTTTAAGAGGTAAAATTACCGCTTAATTATCGTTAAATAATTGATAGATTAAAATCCTCAGACTTAATAGTTTGGGGATTTTTGTTTTATTTTCCTTAACTATCCAATAATTATCCACAAAAAATAATCCATTAACTCAATTTTAATTAAGAAATTATACGACTGAATCAATATTTT
>JAYUIP010000947.1:0-1290 GCA_043765945.1 Arcicella sp. | reverse complement strand
CCGTTTTATCATTTTTTCTTATAATATGCGGACGGACGGGAATATACACCAATCCCTTCACCGTATCCACTCGGGCAGATTTTTCACTTTTCAATAATTGTTTTCGTAACTCAACCGCTCGGATTTGTTGGGTTGGGTTTGGCGGAAGGGTTCCACATTTTAATTGTGCCTTAGATTGGAAAGACAGCATAACCGCCACCACGGTCAAGATTGACCAAGATTTGTTCGTAAAATTTGACATGAGGTAAATTGTTTTTTGTGTGTAAATAAGCTGATTTTAGCAAGGAGCGATTTGAAGAGTGCAAAAGTAGTGATTATTGTTAATTGAAAAAATAGGGGCTAACCCCTATTTTTTTAGTCTGTGGTCTTTGGCGTTATATCTTTAATCTTGATAATAAACTCATCCTATCCTATTTTTTCATTAATCAGGGCGTACATAGGTATATCCTAAAAAAGTCTTCCAACCAAGACTTACTATCTGGTATTCAAGTAGTTATGTCTAAAAACTTATTTTGATGCTAAATTAAATGAGAAAGTTGAAGAAGCACTGAACGACGATTTAGCGAAAAAATTTGCTCTCACCGCCCGTGAAAAGGAGATTATTGAATGGGTAAAAGATGGCTTAGATTCCTACCAAATTGCGGATAAAATGTTTTTGAGTTATCACACCATCAAGACTCACCGTAGAAATATTCACTTCAAATTAGGCACTTCCACCACTTTTGAATTAATAAAATTTGCGAGTGAAAATGGGATTTAGTTTTTAAAATTCTTTATGGGCTTTCGCCTCGAAACTATTTATGTAGTTTATTTGAAATATAAAAATCCCTCCAAAACGAATTTTAGAGGGATTTTTTTAATGAAAACTATTCCACGGGAAAAACGTAATCATCTACATATACATCCGTATAAATCTCTTTTGGGTCTGGATAAGGAGACTCTTCGGCAAATTTTACGGACTCTTCAACTCTTGCTTTTATTTGTACATCAATCGCCAATAAATCCTCTTCGGTGGCAATGCCATTATCCAAAATAGATTTTTTTACTTGTTCAATCGGGTCACGCATCTTATAATTTTCAACCTCATCTTTGGTACGATATTTTTGTGGGTCAGACATGGAATGTCCTCTGTATCTGTACGTTTTGAATTCTAAGAAAGTAGGTCCTTCACCCGCCCTTGCACGGGTAGCCGCACGGGAAACCGACTCGTGAACAGCTTCAACCGACATGGCATCAACGGATTCAGATGGCATATCATACGATTCTCCGATGGTGTAAAGGTCGGTAACG
>JAYUIP010000946.1:0-1291 GCA_043765945.1 Arcicella sp. | reverse complement strand
CAAAACTAAAACCTGAAAACACTTGAAAACTGGGATTATTTCGTTTTATTTCCTTGATAACAGGCATAATCATTAATTCAGATTTTGCTTTTTCACTTGGATATGTTGGATAATCCTGTGCTTCCAATAAGTCATGTGTAAGGTAATGAGAAGGCGTAACAGGTTGAATATTAGTGAAAATATGGTCAAAAGTATAAGTAATGCCGAATTGCTTTTCGAGTTGTTTCAAAGATTTAAAATCGCTGTAAGGCATGGTAAATTCGTTTTTATTGTTCAAAAGATAAAGTTACATATTTAAAAACAGAGAGACTATAAAATTACAATAATGATACAAGAAATAGAATATAAAGTGCCTACAATGGCAGAAATGATGGCGGCTGGCGAAACGCCCGAAGTGCTTTTTTGGGTAGGTTGTGCAGGTTCATTTGATGACCGTTATAAAAAGGTAACCATCGCTTTTTGTAAAATTCTGAACCACGTAGGCATAAAATTTGCCGTTTTGGGTACGGAGGAATCATGCACCGGCGATCCCGCACGTAGAGCAGGAAACGAATTTTTATTTCAAATGCAAGCCACCATGAACATTCAAGTGTTGGATGGTTATGGTGTTAAGAAAATCGTAACGGCTTGTCCACACTGTTTTAATACCTTGAAAAATGAATATCCAGCTTTGGGCGGAAACTACGATGTTATTCACCATTCTACTTTTTTGCAAGAATTAATTGATTCAGGAAGAGTAAAATTAGCGGGTGGTGGAGAATTCAAAGGTAGAAAAATTACTTTCCATGATTCATGTTATTTGGGACGTGCCAATGATATTTATGAAGCACCAAGAGCCGTTTTAGAAGCATTAGACGCTGATTTAGTGGAAATGAAACGTTGCAAAACCAAAGGGCTTTGTTGCGGTGCGGGCGGTGGACAGATGTTTAAAGATGCTGAAAAAGGAACAAAAGAAGTAAACATCGAACGCATCGAAGAAGCCCTTGAAACAGGAGCAACAACTATTGCAGTTGCCTGTCCATTTTGTATGGTAATGATGTCTGATGGCGTTAAAAACAAGGAAAAAGAGGATACTGTGAAGGTTTATGACTTGTCGGAATTGTTGTTGGAAGCGATGTAGCAACCACATAAATAAAAAAGATTACATAGAAATTTGAGAATTAAATTACAGTAAATAACTGATTATCAGTAAATTAAAGCATTTATTGATTACAAAGACATTTCTTCGTAATTTTGTAAAAATTAAAACCTAAAAGAGCCAAGACGAAAATCTTTGCTCTTTTTTTGTCAT
>JAYUIP010000945.1:0-1292 GCA_043765945.1 Arcicella sp. | reverse complement strand
TAGTGAGTTTGGACACGGCGGATAGTGCCAGTATTTCAAAATTCTTTTTGTGGGTAACGGCTTCCATTGGCGTATCTTCAACCAAAGTAGAAGACAGCGGTAAGGAAGTGCAAGGTTTAAAAGAATTGCCCCCTCCCCCATCAGAATTGAATATTGTTGTCTAATTCTACATTGGTACTATAAACATCATGACAATGCAAGATACTTTCGGAATTCTAACTTCCCGAAACAACTCCGTTGGGGATTAAACTTTCGGGAAGTTCCCGCAAAATCATCCTTGTTTGCCGAAATTGAAATATTTAACCTTCCAAAATGAGAAGATTACCCGTTTATTTCCTATTAGATACCTCTGGCTCGATGTATGGCGAACCCATCCAAGCCCTAAATAATGCGTTGAGTGGCATGATAAGTACCCTCAGAATGGATGCTCAGGCATTGGATTCTTTGTGGATAAGTATCGTAACGTTTGACAGAGAAGTAAAGGAAGTAGTTCCTCTCACGGAATTAGCTTCTTTTCAATTGCCCGAGATTACTTGTCCGCAAAGTGGTCCTACGCACACGGGAAGGGCTTTGGAAATGTTACATCAAAAAGTAAAAACCGATGTTATTAAAGGGAGTCCAACGCAAAAAGGCGATTGGAAGCCTTTATTGTTCCTTTTTACGGATGGGAAACCCAATGATTTGATGTTGTATAGAGAAATGATTCCGCAAATAAAAGCCCTTAATTTTGGGGCAATTGTTTGTTGTGCGGCGGGCAAATTGGCGGATGATAGTTTATTGAAAGAATTAACCGATAGCGTAATCCATTTAGATAATGCCGATAGTGCAACTTTGAAACAGTTTTTCAAATGGGTTTCAGAGACTATCGAACAAGGAAATAAAAGTCAAGGAACGGGCGAAACCATTACTCTGCCCCCTCCTCCAAGCGAAATAACTCTCATAATTTAATGTACTTCATACTCCATATTTTTATAAACGTCCTCATCGTTGGACTGTTTCTTTATTCAAAATTATTGCCTTATAAAGACAAATTGACGGGTCAATTCAAAAGTGCTTTTGATTTTTTCAATAGTATTTTCACGCCCGTTCTGAATGGTCTAAAATCACTTTTTAAGCCTTTTGAAGTTGGAATCGGTCTTTCCGTGGATATGACACAACTCGTTTTGTTGGTTATTTTGTTATTGTTGAATTGGGTTTTTTAAAATAACTACCATGAGAAGACTCCCCATCTATTTTTTAATTGACGTATCAGAATCAATGGTTGGCGACCAAATCGGGATGGTGGAAGAAGG
>JAYUIP010000944.1:0-3952 GCA_043765945.1 Arcicella sp. | reverse complement strand
TCATGTTTAGGGCATTTTTAAAGTCTAATTCCAACACATCAATTTCTTCCTCATCTTCCACTCCGCCGCCGTTGTTAACTTGCTGATTCTTACTGTATTTAGCTACAAAAAAATAAAGTATTTCTGTTACAGAACCTGGCGACATATATGCCTCAAAAATTCTTTCAACCTCATCAATTTTATAACCCGTTTCTTCTTGCGTTTCTTTTCTGATGCAATCTTCTGGATTATCAGCATCCAATAATCCTGCACAGGCTTCAATCATCATTCCATCTGGATTGCTTCCGTTCAAATAGGTTGGCATTCTGAATTGTCGGGTCAGAATTACGGTTTTGGATTCGTCATTATACAACAAAATAACCGCTCCATTTCCTCGGTCATACGCTTCCCGACTTTGTTTTAGCCAAGTACCATTTTTTTGCAAGAATTCGTAAGTAACTTTTCGTAAAGTGTACCAATTATTTGAAAGAATTTCGGTTGAGATATTTTTGATTTTTGGGTTCATTTGTTAGAAAATTTTTGGGTTTCTGAATGATGAGTAAATAGTATGCAAAATTAAAAAGATTACGAGACTTTCACCTCCTTTCCAAATTCAAATAAAAGAATTTTACTATTCCTTTTTATTAATTCTAAATGATTCTCATTAATTTTGTACTTTTACAAGAGAATTGATTTAGGGCAAGACCAATGCCCAATTATTGAACCCCAGAATACAAAGAACTAATCATAAAATGGGATTATTTAGCTTCCTAACATCAGACATTGCAATTGACCTTGGTACTGCCAATACGTTAATCATCCACAAAGACCGCATCGTAGTTGATGAACCATCAATTATCGCCCTCGACAAAGCCACTAACAAGGTTTTAGCCATTGGAAACAAGGCGATGCAAATGCACGAAAAAACCAACGAAAATATCAAAACCATCCGTCCTTTGAAAGACGGAGTAATTGCAGACTTTACCGCTGCCGAGTTGATGATTCGTGGCATGATAAAAATGATTGACACAGGAAATCGTTTTTTCACGCCTTCGCATCGTATGGTTATTTGTATCCCTTCGGGTATTACGGAGGTTGAAAAACGTGCCGTAAAAGACTCCGCTGAACACGCAGGAGCAAAGGAAGTTTATATGGTTCATGAGCCAATTGCTGCGGCAATCGGTATTGGAATTGACATTGAACAACCCAACGGTTCAATGATTGTGGATATTGGTGGTGGTACTACTGAAATTGCCGTTATTGCCCTCTCAGGCATTGTTTGCGAGGCTTCTGTGCGTATTGCAGGAGACGTTTTTACTCGTGACATTGTTGATTATATGCGTCGTGAACACAATCTTTTAATTGGCGAACGTTCAGCTGAATTGATTAAAATCGAAGTTGGTTCGGCATTGCCAGAATTAGAAAACCCACCCGCAGATTATGAAATTCGTGGTCGTGATTTAATGACGGGGATTCCAAAAGAAATTAAAGTTACCTATTCAGAAATTGCTTACGCTTTGGACAAATCAATCTCGAAAATTGAAGAAGCAGTGATGAAAGCTTTGGAGGTTTCGCCACCAGAACTTTCAGCTGATATTTACCACAACGGAATCCATTTAACGGGTGGAGGAGCGTTGTTGCACGGTTTAGACAAGCGTTTAGCCAACAAAACGAAATTACCAATTCACATCGCTGACGATCCACTTCGTGCGGTTGTGCGTGGAACGGGCGAGGTTTTGAAGCATTTAGATCACTTCAAGCCAATTCTCATATCTTAATTTTAATGACAGAATGAGTGAATGATAGAATAATTGAGGCAATACTCACTCATTCTATCATTCACTCATTCTGTCATTCACTCATTGATTAAATGTACCAACTCGTCCAATTCATATCCCGCCAACGAGCCTTCATTTTGTTCGCATTTTTAGAGGTGTTGAGCCTTTGGTTTTTTTATTCCTACAATAATTATCCCAACGCAATCTTTTTCAATACCAGTAACTATTATGCAGCAAAGGCTCTGAAAACGTCTAATTCAATTCGAGAATACTCAAATTTGAAGGATGTAAATACAGAGTTAGCTTCTGAGAATAGTCGCTTGAATGGACTGATTGCTAAATTACAAGCCCAGCAATTGGATAAATCAATCGTTAATTATAAGGCTGATTCGAGTGTTGCCAGTAGGTTTAAATTCGTAGTTGCAAAGGTTTCGAATTTGACGACAACCCAGTTCAACAATTATATCACGATTGATAAAGGCTCTGCTGATGGATTAGCTCCTGGGATGGGCGTAATGTCTTCGACGGGAGTTGTGGGTAAAATCAAATCATGTTCAGAGCATTTTTCAGTCGTAATTTCAATTTTGCACTCCGAATATTCAATTTCTGCTAAGTTGAAAAGTAATAACGAAATTGGTTCAGTAAAGTGGAAAGGCGTTAATCCTGATGTGGTTGAAATGATGGAAGTATCTCGTTACAAGACCGTTAAGATAAAAGATACTATTGTCACTTCTGATTTTAATTACGTTTTTCCGCCTAATATTACCATTGGATATGTCAAAAAAGTGGGTGTGAAACCTGACCAAACTTTCCATGAAATTGATGTTCAATTAGCCACAAATTTCCATACACTCGCTTACGTATATGTGATAAATAACAAATTATTAGGTGAACAGAAAGCGTTGGAAGAGAAGAGCGGAGATGTGAAGACGAAGTAGATTTATGAACCGTAAGGACGCTATGACGCAAGGATTTAAGAAGTTATAGTAATAATTTTTCATAGCGACCCTCCGTCTTAGCGGTTAAAATATATAATAAATGACTCCAAGAAGTATATTTTCACAAGTTTTGATTTTTGTATTTTATCTTTTATTACAAATATTTTTTGTAAGACAATTGGTACTTTTTGACTATGCTTTTTGTTTTGTTTACGTTGCCAGTATTATACTTTTACCTTTTGAAGTAAATAGAATTATCTTGATTTTATTGGGATTTGTGGCAGGAATAACGGTTGATATTTTTTATAATATAATTGGAGCAAATGCCGCTGCAATGACGTTAATCGCTTTTTTGCGTCCAAATATTATTGATATTTTAACGCCACAAAGAGGTTATGACGAACGCCAAACGCTTAGTTTAAATTCCATGGGTTTATCGTGGTTTATTACTTACGCAGTTACCCTAATTTTTATTCATCATTTTGTACTTTTCTTATTGGAGGCTTCTGACTGGGGATTATTTTTGCCCGTAATGGCGAAGGTAATTTGCAGTACAATTTTCACGACAACGATTTTAGTAATTATTCAGTTTTTTAGGAAAGACTGATTTTCGATGTTAGTTGTTAAATACGAAGCGACCGAACATAAAGCATCGAAAACCGAACCGAGCGACGGTCGCATCTAAAATCCTTTCACCAACCCCACACACTTCCGAACAATCTCCTCAATTTGCCCATAATTTCCAGAAGCTAAAACATCCTTTGGGAATAATTGTGAACCCATTCCAACGGCTGTTACACCCGCTGAAAACCAGCCTTTTAAATTTTCTTCATTGGGTTCAACGCCACCCGTCACCATCACTTTTGCCTGTGGCATTGGAGCTTTCAACGCTTTAATAAATGCCGTTCCAAGCACATTGGCAGGGAAAATCTTGACAATATCGGCTCCCGCTTGTTGGGCATTATATAATTCAGTAATAGTCATAACGCCTGGCATCCATGCGATTTTGTGCTTGTGACAAACTTCTCCCACTTTTGGATTTAGGCATGGTTGGACGATAAAATCAGTATCTAAACTGACGAAATATTCAGCTTCGTCGGCAGTGAAAACCGTACCGATACCTATTGCCATTTCTGGCAGTTCTTGGCGAATATATTTTACTAATTCTGCAAAAATCAAAGCTGCACCTTCGCCACGGTTAGTGTATTCAAAAACCTTAATTCCACCATTATAACAGGCTTTTACTACTGCTTTGCT
>JAYUIP010000943.1:0-1293 GCA_043765945.1 Arcicella sp. | reverse complement strand
GCGTGGTCGAATAAATAACATCCGTATTCAGCCGTATCAGAAATTACCGAGTTCATTTCGTATAATTTTCTACGAGCAATCGTGTTGGCGATAAGTGGTGTTTCGTGCAATGATTCGTAATAAGCCGACTCTTCGATGATGCCTGCTTCAACCATTGTTTCATAAGCCAATTCCACACCCGCACGTACCATTGCCACCATCAAAAGACCATTGTCAAAATATTCTTGTTCTGCAATTTTAACCGCTCCCGCTGGTGTTTTTTCAAAGGCTGTTTCGCCCGTTGCGGCTCTCCAAGTCAACAAGTTTTTGTCATCATTTGCCCAATCTTCCATCATGGTTTGAGAGAAAAATCCGCTCATGATGTCGTCTTGGTGCTTTTGGAACAACGGACGCATGATAGTTTTCAATTCTTCCGAAATTTCATAAGCCTTGATTTTCGCAGGATTTGATAATCTGTCCATCATGCCCGAGATTCCACCTTGTTTCAAGGCTTCGGTGATGGTTTCCCAACCGTATTGAATGAATTTAGAAGCATATCCTGCCTCAATTCCTTTCTCAATCATTTTGTCGTAGCAAAGAATTGAACCCGTTTGTAACAAACCACAAAGAATGGTTTGCTCGCCCATTAAATCAGATTTTACCTCCGCCACAAACGACGATTTCAACACGCCCGCACGGTGTCCGCCCGTAGCCGCACAATACGCTTTTGCATACGCCCAACCTTTTCCTTCTGGGTCGTTTTCTGGGTGAACGGCAATCAACGTTGGCACACCAAAACCACGCACATATTCCGCACGAACTTCCGTTCCTGGGCATTTTGGTGCAACCATAATTACGGTAATATCTTTACGAATTTGCATACCTTCTTCCACGATATTGAAACCGTGAGAATACGAAAGAGTAGCTCCTTGCTTCATCAAAGGCATAATTGCTGAAACCACCGAAGTATGTTGTTTGTCTGGCGTAAGGTTAATGACCAAATCAGCCGTTGGAATTAACTGCTCGTAAGTACCGATGTTGAAATTGTTTTCAGAAGCACTTTTCCAAGATTGTCTTTTGCCATCAATGGCTTCTTGGCGAAGCGTATATGAAACATCCAATCCAGAATCACGAAGATTTAAACCTTGGTTTAAACCTTGAGCTCCACAGCCAACAATTACGATTTTTTTACCGATTAATGCTTGAACGCCGTCTCCGAAAGCACTAATATCCATAAATTCACAAACACCTAATTGATTGAGTTTTTCTCTGAGAGGAAGCGTATTGAAATAATTTGCCATTGTTTTTGTTATT
>JAYUIP010000942.1:0-3956 GCA_043765945.1 Arcicella sp. | reverse complement strand
ACAAATCCAACCAACGGAACGCTGGCGATGAATGGTGATGGAACGTTTACTTATACGCCAAATCCAACTTTCACGGGTGTTGATACCTTCATCTATACCGTTTGTGATAACGGAACGCCAACAAAATGTGATACGGCTTCAGTAACGATAAAAGTATTGCCAATCGACCCAACGGTTTCGCCAACGGCTAATAAAAAACCTGTGGCTTTGGATGATTTGGTGAGTACACAACAAGGAAAATCAATCTTGGCATCGGCAAATCCGAATGACAGCGACCCAGATGCGGGACAGACTTCGGGCGGCGTTCCGCTAAGTTTTGCTACGATTAGCAATGCAGCCAATGGAACGGTTACGATGTTCGGAGATGGAACGTATGTGTATGTACCAAATCCTTCATTCACGGGTACTGATTCGTTCAAATATAAAATCTGTGATAGCGGAACGCCAACGCTTTGCGACTCGGCAACGGTGATTATTACTATCAGCCCATCAACCACAAAACCTGATGCGGTAAATGATATTAACATTATGCCAATAAATACGCCAACAGCAGGTAATGTATTAGCGAATGATAACGGAAAAGGTTTACCATTAACGGTTGAAACGATTACGCCACCGAAACACGGAATGATTATAATTGACTCACAAACAGGGTTTTATACGTACCAACCTACCATTAATTACGTAGGAAACGATTCGGTTCAGTATAAAATTTGTAACAATAAATTACCCGCAGAATGTGATTCGGCTTGGTTATTTATCAACGTTACGCCAACGACTTTGGTGGGTTACAACAACAAACCGATTGCCTCAAATGATGTGAACACCACGGATTTGAACACACCAGTGTTGGGCAATGTGAGTGGCAATGATAAAGACGTTGATGCAACACAACTCTTGACTTTCACAAGTCTTGGTAATCCTCCGAATGGAACGGTAGTGATGAATTCAAATGGTTCATATACGTACACGCCAGCCACTGGATTTTTCGGAAAAGATACCTTCAAATATAAGGTTTGTGATAACGGAACGCCTGTTTTGTGTGATACGGCAAGTGTAACGATTACAGTGAGTCCGAGTGTAACGCCAACGGGTGACAATAGACTACCTGTCGCCAATGACGATGTGGTATTAGGACAAGATGGAAAACCATTGACCGCAAATATTGCCACGAACGACAATGACCCAGATGTAGGACAGACGCTCACATTCACGGCAATTGGTGGGAATCCAAACGTGACCATTTCACCAACGGGTTTATTGACTTACACGCCAACGCTCGACCCAATTACGGGTTTATTAGTCGGTGGAACTACGGTGGTTTATACGGTTTGCGATAATGGAAATCCAAGCAAGTGCGACGTGGCAACAATTTATCTGAACATTACGCCATCAACCACTAAACCATTGGCAATCAATGACATAATCACAACACCAATGAATACTTCGGTGAGTGGTGACTTATTGACCAACGATGATAAGAAAGGTTTGCCCGTAACAATTACGGCTTTGACAGCGGTTAAACACGGTATATTTGCGTTGAATCCAAATGGCACTTATACGTATTTACCGAATACTAATTTCGTAGGAAAAGATTCAATTCAGTATCAAATCTGTAATAATCTCGTGCCGATGGAATGTAGCAAAGCATGGTTATTTATCACGGTTCAGGCATTGCCAACTACGGCAAATGACAAACCTGTGGCAAGCCCAGACGTGGCTCAGACTTTGATGAATGTGCCAGTAACTGGAAAAGTTACCAACAACGACACCGACCCAGAAGCACAACCTTTGGTGGCAACTTTATTGAGCAATCCAACCAACGGAACACTGGTATTTAATCCAGATGGTACGTTTACTTACACGCCAAATCTTAATTATGTAGGCAAGGATACCTTCAAATACAAAGTGTGTGATAACGGCACGCCAAGTTTGTGTGATTCTGTTAGTGTTGTGATAAATATTAACCCGAAAACAACGCCAACGGGAGCAAATGATGCCCCTTTTGCGAATGATGATGCTTTCAGTACCACGAAAAATATAGCCATTACCGCCTCAGCAAGTCCAAATGATTTTGAGCCAAATATTGGTCAAACGCTCGCATTTACATCAATTTCATCGCCTGCGAATGGAACGGTGGTAATGAATCCAAACGGAACATTTACTTATACGCCATTCACAAATTATGTAGGAACGGATAGATTTAAGTATAAAGTTTGTGATAATGGAACGCCAAGTTTGTGTGATACTGCCACGGTTTATGTAACGATTTTGCCACCGCCAGTAGCAACCATCACGGCTCCACTTGCCATCAATGACATTAATATTACGCCAATCAATACTTTGGTATCGGGTAATATTTTAACGAACGATGATAAGAAAGGCTTATTAATGACAATTGCGATTGTGACACCTTCCACAAACGGAACATTTACGTTAGGATTAAACGGAGCTTATACGTATTTACCAAATAACAATTATGTTGGTAGAGATTCGGTTCGTTATGAAATTTGTAATAATCTAACGCCTTCGGAATGTGATCAAGCGTGGGTTTATATCATGATAAATGATGCTCCGAACGCAACACCAACGAATCCACCGATTGCGATGCCAGATGTGAATCAAACGTTTGTGAACAAATCAGTGAGTGGAACAGTAGCGAACAATGATTCAGACCCAGATTTTGGGCAGATACTGTCATACACAAAACTGACAAATCCAACGAATGGAACGGTGATTTTCAACGGAGTAACGGGTGCTTACACTTACACGCCAAACGCAACTTTCATAGGCACAGACCTATTTACCTATAAAGTTTGTGATAATGGTTCGCCAGTACAATGTGCTTCAACCAACGTAACTATCAAAGTGACACCTGATTATAGTGTGGGCGGAAACATTAAACCAATTGCCAACGACGATGCTTATTCAACGGGTAAAGGTGTAGGAATTAATGGAAATGCCTCATCAAATGATTATGACCCTAATGTGGGACAATTGTTGAGTTATGCAGCAATTTCTGTTCCTGCGAATGGTACGGTTACGATGAATCCAGACGGTAGTTTCAGTTATGCACCGAGTGCAACTTTTGTTGGAACGGATAAATTCATGTACAAAATCTGTGATAATGGTTCACCCGTTTTGTGTGATACCGCCACAATTTATATCAGCGTCACCGAACCGAAAGTAGTGTCTTGTATCACGTTCAACTTGAAAGCCATTTTAGAAGGACCATACAGCATAATTACTGGAAAGATGTCTAACTTCTTGAATTTCAGTGGATTATTACCAGGACAAACGCCAACGAGACCAACGGGAGTTGCCACGCCAAACGGACAGCCATACAAAACAGCACCGTGGAATTATAACGGAGCGGAAGTTATGCCAACGGGTGGATATCCTGCAACCGTGGTGGATTGGGTTTTAGTATCGTTAAGAACGGATTCATTGACAACTACGCCAACTTTCAGAGCGGCAGGTTTGCTCCATGATGATGGTACAATTACGTTTGTGAATCCGTGTTTCACGGTAGCGAATGGTTCGTATTATATTTTGGTTGAACATCGCAATCATATAGGTGCCATGAGTCATCAGAAAATAAATATCACCTCGGGGACGATTACGTATGATTTCACCGCAAGAGAATCTTTCGTACAAACGAATCCACCTTCATTCGGGCAGAAATTGAGAGGTACTAAATACGTGATGTACACGGGCGATAGTAGAAAAGCTACGGTGAACGATAATTATGACATCAACGCTTCTGACTCAAACTTCTGGAAGTCGCAATCGGGTATTTTTGATAAGTATTTATATGGAGATTATAATTTCGATGCTGATGTAAATAATGCTGATAATACACTATGGAAGGCAAATAATGGGCGATTCTCTGGCGTGGTGCATTGACGGTAGAATGGTCATTACTTTTCGCCCGTAGTCGGCGTCCTTTTTGTAGA
>JAYUIP010000941.1:0-1294 GCA_043765945.1 Arcicella sp. | reverse complement strand
TTTCTGTCTCTCGCAAAAGCCGCAATGTGCCAATGGTGTAATACCGAAATTTATTCCCTTCGTCAATCAATAAAGTATTGAGTAAATATTGGGTGGTTTCAGGGAAAAGAATAGCTGGTTTATCGCCAAAAAGGTACAAGATTGAAGTCAAAACGGTTTCAGTAAAATCGTAATCACCTTTCGGGTTCATTTTCCATTTGCTTCCTGAAACGCCCCTCACTTTTGTACCTAAGATGGTTTTATTCGCTTCTTCGAGGTCTTTGTTCATCCATAATTTTGCCATTAAAACACGAGGATTTTTCACTTTTTCATCGCCTTGTTGCAAACTCAAATTTGCCCATGATGTCAAAATAGTATCTGCCAAAGCCGATTTTGCTGCCCATTGAATAGCTCTTTCATGAGGTATTTCGACATTTCCTTTTTTTAGGACAGGTCTTTCAAATCGTTTTTGAGCAAGGAGCGAATTAATTTGCAGGAAACTTAATATTAGTAATAATGTATATTTCATGGATTGGCTTTTGGGCAAAATAGCTTAATATGTTAAAAGGAAAGAGATAAAAATTATTGGATATTTTTTAAAGGCTTTAATTTATTTTGAAATTGAAAAAGGCTCCGATTCTACCCCTAATCCTCTCGAATAATTTGGTTTATTAGACATTTTAAAGTCAAGGATACCACCATTGAGTAAATTGGTGTGCTTAATAAAATTTTTGTTTAACCGCTTATGGTTCAATGTAACTGATTGCAAATAAACATTTTGCTCAGAATTATTGTCGGCTCTGATGATAAATTGCTTGCCATTTGGTAATTGTAAACTCACTTTTTTAAATAGCGGTGAACCCAAAACATATTCCTGACTGCCAGGGCAAACGGGATAAAAACCCATCGCACTAAATACATACCAAGCACTGGTCTGACCATTGTCTTCGTCGCCACAATAACCATCGGGTGTTGGTTTATAGAATTTATCCAAAACCTCTCGTACATGAAACTGGGTTTTCCAAGGTGTTCCGCAATAATTATAGACGTACATCATGTGCTGAATTGGTTGGTTGCCGTGGGCGTATTGCCCCATATTCATCACCTGCATCTCTCTGATTTCGTGGATAACTTGCTTGTAATAACTTTCATCATAAATTGGTGGTAAATTAAACACACTATCGAGCATCATTTCCATTTTCTGTCGTCCGCCCATGAGTTTGTAAAGCCCTCTAAAATCTTGGAAAACCGACCAGCTATAATGCCAACTATTGCCTTCAACAAATTCATTTCCCCACGCAAAAGGATTGAAATT
>JAYUIP010000940.1:0-1294 GCA_043765945.1 Arcicella sp. | reverse complement strand
TCAAACTCTCAATGTGTTGAATATTAACGGCACTAATCACATTTATTCCCGCAGAAAGTATGTCCATTACGTCCTGCCAGCGTTTTTCATTTTTACTGCCTTCAATATTGGTGTGTGCCAGTTCATCCACAATCACCACTTCTGGGCGAGCATTTATGATGGCTTGCAGGTCCATTTCTTCCAACTCTTTACCTTTATAAAACAATTTTCGTCTGGGAATTAGGGGTAAACCGTCCAACAAATCGTGGGTTTCTTTTCGGTTATGGGTTTCAATAAAACCAATTTTCACATTAATTCCATTGCGTAAAAGCGAATGAGCTTCCTGCAACATTCTGAAACTTTTTCCTACGCCCGCACTCATGCCAATGTAAATTTTGAATTTACCTAATTTCGACTTATTGATTAAGTCAAGAAAATATTGGACGGTTTGGTCTTTTTCGGACATATTGTTTACGTGCTTGATGGAACGCAGATAACGCAGATGCCTACGGCAATGCAGGTTTTCGCAGATTTAAAAATAATTAAATCCATAAAATTATATTATTTCTGATTAAAGGAATCTGCGAAAATCTGCGTTGCCAATCTTTTTACATTTTTTCTAAGGATAAATTTAATTTTAATACGTTGATTTTTGATGTTCCTAATATGCCTAATAATGGTGCTTCTGTATGATTATCAATAAGTTGCAATAATTTTTCTTCCGAAATATTACGGATTTTTGCAATTCTTTTCACTTGAATTTTTGCTCCTCCTACGGAAATATTTGGGTCTAAACCACTCCCGCTTGCCGTGACTAACTCCACTGGAATTGATGCTTTTTCAATGCCTTGATTATGCACCATAAAAGTATCAATTCGGGCTTGAACAACCGCTAAATATGCTGGATTTGTTGCTCCCTTGTTACTTCCACCCGAACCTGCGGCATTGTAACCAACGGCAGATGGACGAGAATTAAAGTATTTATCTTCGGTAAAATTTTGTCCTACATTACTGAAATAGGTTTTACCATTTTGAGAAATTCTATCGCCATTTCCACCGTTTGGAGCAATTTGGGCGATGCCTAACATGATTATCGTGTATAAACCTGAGAAAAATACGAGACAGATAATCGTTAATTTTATGGCTGGAAATATGTTGGTTTTCATGATTTTAAAGTTTTGTAATTTTTGGTAGGGGCGTATAGCATACGCCCGTCGGACAAAAGGCGTATGCTACATTCCCACTGGACAAAAGGGCGTATGCTATACGTCTCTACCTGATTTTAAATAAATACTGACACTAAAATATCAATTAA
>JAYUIP010000939.1:0-3960 GCA_043765945.1 Arcicella sp. | reverse complement strand
GAGGTTTAGCGGATGCTGCAGAAGGTGTAGGTATGAGTAGTCTTGCCTTAAATATTGACTATCAAACCTTAAAAAACGACCTTCCTCTCCCCTGCATTGCTCACTGGAGGCAACGCCATTATGTAGTAGTTTATGGTTTTAAAAAAGATAAAGTTCAAATAGCAGACACAGGTTTTGGCTTGATAGATTACACAGAACAAGAATTTATTAAGGGCTGGATTCCACAAAAAATGCCCAAGCAGATGCAGAGGGAGTAGTTTTACTGTTTGAAACCACTCCTAACTTTCATGAAATAGATGATTCTATTCAAAGCAAAAAGTATAATTTTGGATTTTTGCTTAGATATTTCAGAGGATATAACCGTTATTTCGTTCAGCTATTTTTAGGTTTATTGGTGGGGAGTGCTTTGCAATTAATTATGCCATTCCTTACGCAAGCAGTTGTGGATAATGGTATCAATACGCAAAACTTAAATTTTGTCTATCTTGTCTTAATTGCCCAATTGGTACTATTCATTTCTCAAATGAGTGTCAATGTCGTCAGAAGTTGGATAATTCTTCATATCACTAACCGCATTAATCTTCGGATGCTTTCTGATTTTCTCATCAAATTGATGCGTTTGCCCATTTCCTTTTTTGAAGCTAAAAATATTGGCGATATTCTCCAAAGGATTCAAGACCATACCCGTATTCAAAATTTTCTTTCCGCCAGTACCTTAGATGTCCTATTTTCAGTAGTGAACTTGATTATTTTTAGTGCCATTCTTTGTTATTATAACGTTCAATTATTCATCGTATTTTTGGTTGGAACTATTTTGTATGTTATTTGGGTACAGCTCTTTATGAACAAAAGGGCAGAAATTGATTATCGCTATTTTGACCAAGCTGCGGGCAATCAGGGTAGTTCTATACAACTAATCAATGGAATGCAAGAGATAAAGTTAAACGGTTCAGAACGTCGCCGAAGATGGGAATGGGAAGCTATCCAATCAAGGCTTTTTAAACTTTCTATTCAAACTTTATCAATTTCGCAAACGCAAAATGTAGGAGGCAACTTTATCAACGAAGTTAAAAATATTATCATTAGTTTTATTGCCGCTAAAT
Organism: Arcicella sp.; assembly: GCA_043765945.1. Taxonomy (GTDB): domain Bacteria; phylum Bacteroidota; class Bacteroidia; order Cytophagales; family Spirosomataceae; genus Arcicella. Next base: position 2,857 of record JAYUIP010000939.1, on the reverse strand, counting down.
CAGTTATTGATGGTCAGATTTCATTAGGTGTAATGCTTTCAGTTCAGTATATTATTGGTCAAATGAATGTCCCTATCAATAATTTTATGACGTTTATTAGGGGCTTTCAAGATGCAAAATTGAGTTTGAATAGGCTCGCAGAGATTCATCAAAAACCTGATGAAGAAGCCCGAGAAAATCATTTGTTGTATGAATTACCAACCGATAAAAGTATTAGTATTTTGGATAATTTGAGCTTTCGGTACGGCAGTAGTGCTTCGGTCAATGTGTTAGAAAACCTCAATCTATCCATTCCAGCGGGTAAAGTTACCGCCATCGTGGGGGCAAGTGGGAGTGGCAAAACTACTTTATTGAAATTATTACTCAAATTTTATGAGCCTAACAATGGTAAAATTCAAGTTGGTAATTCGTCCTTGGCTAATATCAGTTATAATTTTTGGCGAAGTCAATGCGGCGTAGTGATGCAAGACGGTTATGTGTTTTCAGATTCAATCGCAAGGAACATTTCAGAGTCTGACCAAGACGGTATGGTGGATAAAACCAAACTCCGCCAAGCCATTCATACTGCCAATATCGGAGAATTTATTGAAGGTTTACCGATGGGACTAAATACCCGAATTGGAGCAAGTGGCATGGGTATTAGTGGCGGACAAAAACAAAGGATTCTGATAGCAAGAGCGGTTTATAAAAATCCTAAATATCTATTTTTCGATGAAGCCACCAGTGCCTTAGATGCCAATAACGAAGCTGTAATTATGAAAAATTTGGATGAGTTTTTTATTGGCAAAACCGTTGTGGTGGTTGCTCACAGGCTCAGTACGGTAAAAAATGCTGACCAAATTATTGTTTTGGACAAAGGGCGAATTGTGGAAACGGGTACGCACAAAACGTTGGTCAATCAGCAAGGATATTATTTCAATTTAGTGAAAAATCAATTAGAATTAGGCGAATAATGGAAACGGCAGAAGACCTTGAAATATACAGTGAATCCATCAGAGATTTTTTGGAGCGAATCCCCACGTGGATTATCCGTTGGGGGATTACGGTTTTATTTTTCATCATCGTGTCTTTGCTTGGTCTATCATATCTGATTCATTATCCAGAAATTGTGAATGCCCCCTTTACACTCACGTCTATTGATGCTCTCAAACAGATACTTGCTCGCACAGACGGGAGGCTTTTAAGATTGTATGTAGCTAATAATCAAAAAGTTAGCAAAGGTCAAGTGCTTGGATTGTTAGAATCTACGGCTGACTATGAGGAGGTTCTAAGGGTAGAAGAAACGGGTAAATCAGTAGGGAATTTAGGGGAATTACAATCGGCTTATCAAGTTTTCAATCAAGCCCAAACGCAATATTTTTCTTTCAAACAGCAAAGATTTTATGAGAAACGAAAACGATTTCTACAAAAGGATTTAGCTGATTTACAAAAACTTGCCCAAAATATTACGGAACAACAAGTTATCCAAACCGAAGATTTCAAGATTTCAGAATCTGAATATGCCACGCACAAAAAACTTTTTGAGCAAAAAGTAATTGCCCCGCTTGAATTCAAAAGAGAAGAAAGCAAATACATTGCGAAGAAACTACCTTTGAAAAATTTAGAGTCTGCCATAATCAACAATTCCACCGCCCAAACCAGTAAAGAAAAAGAACTGATGGACTTAGAAAAGACGATTTCTGAACAAGAAAATCTTTATCTACAAGCCAAAAATACCTTTCAAAGTGCCATCAATGCTTGGAAACAGCGATACGTTCTTGTGGCTTCGACAGAAGGGCAAATTTCCTTTTCGGGTTTGATTCAAGAAAAAATGCAGGTTTTGAACAATCAGGAGATTTTTAATATTGCTTCTAAACAAGAACAACATTTAGGGACTATTCAAGTACCACAGCAAAACTTTGGAAAGGTAAAAGAAGGTCAGGAGGTACTGATAAAATTTAATGCCTATCCATTTCAAGAATTTGGGCTTGTGAAAGGAAAAATTGCTATGATTGCTTCCATTCCTAATTCACAGGAAAATACTTATTTGGCAACTATTACCTTCCCAAAAGGTCTGAAAACGACTTATAACAAGCAAATAACCTATCACAACGGCATGAAAGCCACCGCCGAAATTATCACCGAAGATATGCGGCTCATTGAAAGGCTACTCTATCAATTTAGACGTGCAACCAGTCGATGAACGTTAATTATAAAATGAAAAAAGCCCTCAGATTACTTTCTGAGGGCTTTTTTGTGAAATTTGTGTACTGAAATATTAAAAATTATTAGATATTGGTAATTGCTTCAAATTAATTAACAAATTACTTATACGAAGTAATTTAATGAATTCTTTTTAGTTTTGCATACTATTTGCTTATAAATAAGAAACCCGAAATTCTCTTACTCATAATATGGCAAAGAATAAAGTATCTCCGACTCCTAAGAATATTCCACAAAAGCCCCAAGCGGTCAATCAGGCTACGAAAACCGTTAAAGAACCCGAAGTTTTGATTGCTCCAATTCCTTATACCGAACGCAATTTTTGGATTCTTGCGGGTATCATTGTCGTGTGTGCTTTAATTGCCTTTTTGCCTGGTTTTCAGAATGGTTATGTCTGGGATGATATGTTTTATATTGTCAATAACGAAGATTTACGTCAAGTTTCTTTCAAAAATTTTAAAACGCTTATTTCAGATTATTACCTTGGTAACTGGCATCCCCTCACGATGCTAACGTATTATATCGAATATTCGCTTGTGAAGGATACCGCTTGGGTTTATCATTTTAACAATACCATTATTCACATCATCAATAGTATTTTGGTATTCAAAGTAGTTGAAAAATTGAGCAAAAACTTCTTGATTGGAGCGGTTAC
>JAYUIP010000938.1:0-1296 GCA_043765945.1 Arcicella sp. | reverse complement strand
GTTACAAATTGCCATGATAGGGGAGAAGGAAAACAATTATTTAGAGGCTTTCAAATCTTACCAAAAACTGAATCAAATAGACTCAACTAATACTTTTTACTGGAAAGAATTAGCCCGAATTAGCTCACGAATGGAACGTTCAAAAGATGCTATTTCATATTTGAAAAAAGCAGTGCGTTTAGATGAAAACGACATTGAAAGTATTGCCAGTTTAGCCAATTTATACCTCAATATTCCCCAAGATGATCTAGCAGAACCATTAATTAAAAAAGGCTTTGAATTAGATAGTGCATCTATCAAAATCAGGTATTTGAGAAGTAGATTATCTTACAGGAATAGTGACTTTAAAGGTGTCAGAAAGGATATTTTATATGTGATGAGTTTGGGAGATTCAACCGCTTATTACCAAAGATTATTGGGTACGGCTTATTATTATTTAGACAGCATTCCACAATCAATAGCCGTTTTTAAAAGGTTATTAACCGTGGGAGAAGACACGGAAAATGTGCGGGCGGGTTTGGCGTTTGCTTTATTAAAATCTACTGAAAATGACCATGAAATTTTGAACGAAGCAAACTTGAATTTCAATCAAGCAATTGATTTAGGAACTTCCGACAGAATAACTGATTATGAGTTGGGAATTGCTGATGTTTATGATAAAAATGGCGATACCGAATTTGCCATTAGAGCTTTTCAACGAATCATTAATTATCGCCCAAAAGCCATTTTTAGATTAGCTGAAATATATGAAAAAAAGAAGAATGATAAAGATTTGGCTTTGATATTTTATCAAGAATATATTAGGGCTTGCGGGAAGTTAAAGAGACCAACGGCTGACTGTAATTTCACTGAATTAGCAACTCGAAAAGCTAATGAATTAAATCCAAAATTGAAATTAGTATTACCAAAAATAATCGCCCAAAAAGATTCGATTGAAGTGGATACAGTTAAGCATGATTAGTTAAACAAAGGACGATTTCGTTCTAAACGAAGTCGTCCTTAAATTCCTACATTCCAACCTTTGGGAAAACGGGTAAACTTTCATTCCCATCTTCATTAACTGATTGAACCGCAAAGAAATAATTGTCTTTTGAATAGGGGAGGACGATACCGTTTTTAGTGGTAAAAATCTTTTTTTGCCAAAAAGGTTGATGAGTCTCACGCATCAAAACGTAATAACCTTTCACTTTTCCAGATTTTGGACTTTGCCAGAATAAAGTGGTTGAATTGGTTAGATTCTTTGTGTCAATTGTGAGGTTTTGAACCGTTGATGGAGCCTTGGCTAAATTAGAAAGT
>JAYUIP010000937.1:0-1298 GCA_043765945.1 Arcicella sp. | reverse complement strand
ATCTGATACTATCACCGACACAAACTGGTCCACAAACTGCGGTTGGCGTGAATCCTGCCGTTACGGTTACTTTGGCAGTGCCTTCGCAACCTTCTTGTGTTTTCACTAATACTGCATAATCACCAGGCTTACTGACCGTTATCACTTGACTGGTTGAAGTGAATCTATCAACGCCTGTCCATAAATAAGTTTCGCCTGTTACTCCTGCATTAACCGTCAATGTAGTTGATGTTGAAGTACACAATGATAAGTTTCCAGTGATATCTGCTTTTGCTTCTGCACTTTCCGTTACAGTGAATTTACCTTTCGAGATACAACCTGTTGCCGTTTCAGTAATCGTTACCTCATACGTCTTAGCCTCAGTTACTTCAATACTCGAAGTTGTTGCTCCACCAGTCCATAAGTAGGTTACTCCCGTTGTAACATTTGCTTTTAACGTAGCTTTACCACCCTTACAAATTGAAACATTCAGTGTACTTGTTACAGCTGGCTTTACTGTTAAGATTGCCGTTGCCGTTGCCGTACAACCTGCTTTTGACGTAACAGTTAAAGTATAAGTTGCCGTTGCCGATGGTTTCGTAATCGTTGGTGATGCTTCTGTTGAAGTAAACACACCTCCTGGTCCCGACCAAGCGTAAGACTTAATACCCGATACTGCCGTTCCTCCACCTGTTAAAGTTGCGGTTGAAGCACCTTCGCAAACTGTCATTCCATCTGCACTGATTGATAAACCATCATTTACAACTTTCACCGTTCCAGTTGCACTACACAATCCGTTGGTTACAATTACTTGATACGTCCCTGCACCTACTTCAACTGTTTTACTGGTTGAAACAAATCCTGCTGGGTTTTGTGACCATGAATATGTTCCAGTTCCTGATGCTGTTAAAGTAGTTTTACTATCTGCACAGATTACAGTTTCACCAGTAACGTTCACCGTTGGATTATCCTTAGTTGTTAAAGTAGTCGTTGCCGTTCCAGTACATCCTTCGAGGGTTTTACCTGTTACAGAGTACGTTCCGTCTTTCGGTACTGTTACACTTGCACCTGTTGCGGTAAATCCTGCTCCGTCTGTCCATGTGTAAGTTCCATCCGTTCCTGCTCCTGTTGCCGTTAATACTTTCGCTCCACCTGCACAAATCTCTACTGGTGGTGCAGTGATAGCAATATTCGCTTTTGGCGTAACTTCAACCGTTGTCGTTGCTGAACATCCGTTTGTTGTTCCAACTACTGTATAAGTTCCCGTTGCGTTGATTGCTAATTTCGCAGCCGTCGTTGAAGTAAAGGCTACTCCACCT
>JAYUIP010000936.1:0-3969 GCA_043765945.1 Arcicella sp. | reverse complement strand
TGAACTTAATGCCTTGTTTTTCAAGTATTTGATAAGGAGTTAATTTTATGTCAAGGCTTATTTTTGATAAATCTATTCCAAAGGTAATGAGTTGATTTACAGAATTTTGGATAAATATTTGACTCAAATTTATGTCTTTATTTTTATCTAATTCTATTATATCTACCGATTGCAAATCTAATTTTACAGCCCCCAAAATCTTTCCTAAAAGTTCGCTATCCGTTGGGTTTAGACTGGCTACTAAAATGAGCACTTTTTGTTTTGATTGATAATACAAAGGAGTCGTCTGTGGGAACACAGACAACGGCTGGACTATCTCAGCCATTGTCTGTGTCCCCACAGACGACTTTTCCACAAACTCATTTTTCAATAAATAAATATTTTCTCCTGCAAAAAGTTGTTGTAAAGCGGTTGTATTTTTTTCTGTGTACATAATTAAACAACTTCTATGTGATTAATTTCAAGCCTTCCAGCACGATGAATATCTGTATTACTAACAAATTTTTCTATCCTATCTTTTCGAGAAATTAGTAATTTAGCCAAATCAACATTTGAGACATTTCCAGTTCTAATCATGATGATTTTTGGAGGATGTCCCCAAAGACCGTACATATCATCAAAATCATTATCTTGTGTAACAATCGTATAACCGTTTTCTTTGGCATATTTCCAAATTGGAATATCGTCCTCTTCATATAATCCAACATCCCAAACACTTATGGCTAAGGGAAAATCTTGAACTATTTTTCTTACTACCCGAAACGAAATGTTTTGGTCAAACAATAACTTCATGCCGCTATAATTAATGATTTCTGTTCCCGTGCAGCCGCAAATGCCAAAGCCGCTAAAATATCTTGTTCAGTTATTTCAGGAAAATCTTCAAAAATTTCTTCATGAGACATTCCTATTGATAACCAACCAAGTATATCTCCAACCGTAATTCTCATCCCTCGAATACAAGGCTTTCCTCCTCTTTTTCCAGGCTCAATCGTGATAATTTCTCTGTAATCTACCATAACCATATAATTTAATTGAAATGATAAACAAATATACAAATTTGTTCATCATCAAGGGAAAACATTTTCTCAACATTTCAACAAAAACTTCTCTAAAAAAGCCAAACAATGGTCACGTTCTTCAACCATTCCCATGTGGGCAACGTTATCCAAAATGGAAGACGAAAAGAACTTTGGCATCATAATCTGAGATTTGGAATCAGCGGGTGAAACGCTCTTATCTTTCTCACCAATAATAAACATTACTGGAACCCGTAAAGTCTTCAAAACTGACTGTCTATCTGGACGGTCACGAATGGCTTGCATACCCGCAATTAATGCCTCTGGTGGAAATTGAGAAGCATATTCAATATGTTTTGCAATAACATCGGGATGCTCTTTTGCAAATTCTTCGGCGTACAAAGTGGGCGTTGAAGCACGGATAAAAACGGCTGAACCACTCTTTTTTATCGTCTCAATAATCTTATTTCTTGCCTCTTTTTTCTCATCCGAATCAGCAAAAGAAGTGGAATGAAAAAGCCCAAATCCTGACAACATTTGTGGATATTTTTCGGCAAAAGCTAAGGCAATATAGCCACCCATCGAATGCCCCACAACGGCACATTTTTCAATGCCTTGCTCCACGATTTCATCATGCACAAAATCAACGTAATCCTCTATCGTTTTCAGATGGCTTAACCTGGAATATTCGGGAAGAATAACGGTATATTCTTTTTCTAAAACTGTGGCATAATCATTCCAAGTGGAAGAATCTGCCCCAAATCCGTGTAATAAAACGACTGTCTTTTTCATAGTTTTGAAGGTACATTGTTAAATTTAGAGTCCAAAATTTGCCCAATTTCTAAGGCTTTATTCTTGACGAATGTGGCATTTTCGCCCGCAAAGAGCATATCGACGGTTGAAAACCAATGCGAAAGCCAATGTTCAAAACGCTCAGTTGTAAGTCCATGTTTTTGATTTGCTTCTGCGTGTGTCCACATCATTCCACCAGTGTATGAACCTGTCTGAAACAACCAATTTTCCCAGAAATTAACCGCCCGAGTTAAGTGTTTATTCCATTCTTCTTCGGGCATTTCAAAGATAGTCGTTAAAAATGGGTCTTTATGGACGTTTTTATAGAAAATTGTGACCAGTCTTTCTATATCTGTTCTATTATTTATGTCTTGCATTTTTTTATTTTTCAACGCCACTAAGGCATAAAGTCACAAATATTTTGTAATAAAAAATGTCATTAAATCTGTTGCCACTAAATTTTACTGGTAAGAATTATCAAAAAAAGCGTCTTTGAGCCTTGGTGGCTAACTACTTAGTTTTCAAATAATACCCCCCAAAACAAAGCAACATTCCGCCAAAGAAAATCATTCCTAAATCTTGATTATAGTACACAATTGCCCCCATACAAACCATGGATAAAACAAAAGCTATGAGTGGAAAAAGTGGGTAAAAAGGAGCTTTGAAGGGACGTTCTAAATTTGGTTCTTTTTTCCGTAATACAATCAAACTCAACATACTAATTCCATACATCACAACCGCTCCCAAAACCGAAAGAATGATAATGTCGCTGGTTGTTCCCGAGAAAATAGCAAGCGAGCCAATTAATCCGCCCACTATTAAAGCCCAATGTGGCGTTTGAAATTTTTCGTTTATAACACTCAGGAAATCAGGTAGATAGCCCGCCCGTGAGAGGGCATAAATTTGTCTTGAATAACTAATGGTATTACAGTGAAAAGAAGCAATTAATCCAAAAAGCCCCAAACTGGCGAAAATTTTGGCGAAGTAGCTGTTTTGCCCCAAAACCATCGCAAGTGTTTCGGGGAGTGGGTAATCAATATTACTTAATTTACGCCAATCGCCCACGCCAGCACTTAAAATCATGATGCCAAAAGCCAGAATAACTAACGTAATAATACCCGAAATATAAGCCCTCGAAATGGTCGTTTTTGGGTTTTTTACTTCCTCAGCAACCATCGCAACGCCTTCAATTGCCACAAAAAACCAGAGGGCAAACGGAATCCCTGCAAAAACTCCGTTAATAGAAACCGTCGAGGGATTATGAGCGATGAAATTCTCCATTTTGAAATATGGAAAAATGATAGCCATGAAAATTACCAATTCTATGACAGATAAAATGGTCATAATCAACGAAAATCGAGCCGATTCTTTGATACCTAAGATGTTGATGGTAATGAAGATAAAGTAAGTACCAATGGAAACAGGAACTTCGGGGACATTGTTGTTTAAAAAATGAGCGTAACTCCCTAACGCATAAGCAATTGCGGGTGGAGCAAGCAAAAAATCTACCAAAGTAGCAAAGCCTGCAATGAAGCCTCCCAACGACCCAAAAGCACGATTAGCGTATTCAAAAGCACCGCCCGCATCAGGAATAGCTGCCGTTAATTCGGTGTAGGAGAAGATAAAAGTCACGTACATGACCGTCACGAGTAAGGTTGAAACCAGAAAACCAATCGTTCCCGAAGTTTGCCAACCATAATTCCAACCAAAATACTCACCCGAAATTACCAAGCCCACGGCGATTGACCAAAGTTGATAGGTATTGATTACTTTTTTGAGTTTGGTCATTTTGGGGCTGTTGGCTGTCGGCAATGAGTGGTTGGCTCTGATTGCCGAAAGCCGACAGCCAAAAGCCAACAACAAAAGTAATCCTTCAAGTTTTTTTAGCCAAGAATTTGCAGATTAATATTATCCGCAATAGCTTTGATGCTTTGGGCGTTTTATAGTTAAATTCAGCTATATTTCATTCAAGAACTTACGGAAGTCGTCCTTTTGAAGGACGACTTCCGTATTTTTCATAGAATTAACTAACCATTACCACTTACAAAAAATGACAAATATAGACTGGTTGGTTTTAATACTTACTTTGGGTGGAATTGTGGGTTTCGGATTTTGGAAAGGGCGGGTTTCAAAACAAAATATTGAGGGATATTTATTGGCA
>JAYUIP010000935.1:0-11152 GCA_043765945.1 Arcicella sp. | reverse complement strand
AATTCCATCAATCGCAAAGTTAGCCAAAATAAATCTGAAACGAGTGAGGGGTTTAAATTCTTCTTTCTAAATTTGGTGGAAGATTCGTTATTTTGGTTGGTTGCTTCTGTCTATTGACAACAATTCATAAGTAAAGAAAAAATGAACAATACAGTAACAAAAAGATACAAAATAGATGGATTTACCATAGAATCAATAACAAATAATTCCTTGCGTGCAGGGAAATACATACGCTTAGAAAGTGATAAATTACAAGATACTAAGAAAATAATCATTGATAATCAGATTGATTACATTGAAATAGGATCAAGATTTACAGGTACAGACTTAGATTTTTTGAAAGACTTTTCATTTGTTAAAGGAATTAGATTTAAGACTGGATTGTCGGGAAGGGAATTTAAACTTTCTAACTTCGAGGGGTTAAAATATATTAAAAACCTTGAATTTATAGATTGTTATGATAACAATCCTCATTTCCCAACAGACTTGACTATTTTTAATGGTTTGAAAAAATTTGGTGGTTATTCAAAGAAAAAACAAATTTTTAACACCAATATTGAGAGAATTTATTTAGAGAATTTAAGAGCAAATGATTTATCCATTTTCTCAAATTTATCTAATCTGAAAGAATTACATTTGAGCTATTCTGACTTGATTACACTCAATGGGCTTCAATTTTGCAATAAATTAGAAGTCTTACAACTATTTACCTGTAATAAAATCACATCATTATCATACTTAGAATCATTAAAAGAGACCTTAAAAAATTTATTTATTTGTAGATGCAAAAAACTGAACGATTATAAAGCATTAGAATATCTTACTAAAATAAATGATTTGCATATTGCAGATTCTGGAAACTTATTATCTCTCGATTTTGTAAAAAAATATGATAACTTAGAATCAGCATTTATTTATGTAGCCGTTGATGATGAAGACGGAACTCCTTTAAAAAATGTAAAGTATGTTTCAATTCCTAAAAATTCAAATTTGAAGAATATTGCTTCAACTGTATTTTGCTCATAATTTAAGTGCTTGTATTAGGATTAGTAAGCGACTAATTTTTAATAAATTATGACTAAAAATCAGTTGGAGAAATACAAAAACTGTGACAAACTATCTTAGTTTTTGCTGATTTGTAGAATTTTCTGTAATTTTAAATTGAATACTAAAATACGTTAAAATATGGAAGCTACCATCTCAAAAAACGGTCTCGGCAAGGTTCACACAAGGATTAAAAACCCTCCGAGACAAAAAAGTGCTATTGAATTGGCTTGTGAAATTCCAAAGGGAAAGTTTGCGGAGTTGTCATTAATCTTAGAACCCCACGAAATCCCCAAAAGGAAGACAAAACATCTATGAAGTACCTGCTTGATTCCAATGTTTTCATCTTTCTTCTTCAAGAAAATTTTGAAAGTATTTCTTTTAGACAATATGAAATTTTGAATAATCCCACTAATAAATTATTGCTTTCGGAGGCAAGTCTTTACGAAATTAGCATTAAAGTACGGACAGGGAAATTAAGTCTTAATCTCAACACTATTGAGCAAGAAAGGAAAAGGTTAAAAATAGGACTCTTAAAGTCTAAACAGGCTTTTTATACAAATATTCCAAAAGTTCCGTTCGTATTTAAAAAGAATGGAGACAAACATGGCGACCCTTTCGACCTTTTGATTATCTCACAAGCATTAATTGAGAATTTACCTGTGTTATCATCGGACGAATATTTTCCTTCGTATGAAGGCTTAACAATTATACAATAGTCTCTGAAATCCGTTTATTTTCTTTTGAATAAACGGATTTTTGATTTAAGTCCGTAGATAATTTTTCACGGGTAAAGACAAATCAAGAACAAAGAACTCATTACCAAAATATGACTACAAAACACTTCTCAGAAGCCCTAAACGAAGAATTTTCTCAACAAACTTACGGTGAAAATCCAGTTGAATTATACGAGCCCATCCGCTATTTAATGGCTTTGGGAGGAAAAAGAATGCGTCCTCTGATGACCTTAATGGCAACTGCATTATTCACCGATGATTGGCAAAAAGCCGTTAAACCTGCCTCTGCGGTGGAGGTTTTTCATAATTTTACGTTGATGCACGATGATATTATGGACAATGCTCCGCTTCGTCGTGGAAAACCAACGGTTCACGAAAAATGGAACGCCAATATCGCCATTCTCTCGGGTGATGTGATGCTCGTTCAGGCGTATGAACTTTTGATGGAAGTGGAAGATAGCCGTTTCAAAAAAGCCATGAAACGCTTCAATCGCACGGCAGCGGAGGTTTGTGAGGGACAACAATTAGACATGAATTTTGAGCGTCGTGAACGTGTTTCCGAAGCGGAATATCTCGAAATGATTAAGCTCAAAACGTCCGTTCTTTTGGGTTTTTCCTTAGAATTAGGCGGAATTATTGCGGGTGCAAGCGATAAATCCTGTGAATTATTATACGAAATTGGCATCAATGTCGGTTTAGGTTTTCAGTTGAAAGATGATTTATTGGATGTTTACGGCGACCCTGAGAAATTTGGAAAGCAAGTGGGCGGTGATATTATTTCCAATAAAAAAACCTTCATGCTCATCGAAGCGATTGAAAAAGCATCGGGTGAAACCAAAGAAAACTTAGATAAATGGCTAAATATCAAGACGTTTGATAATGCCGAGAAAGTAAAAGCAGTGACTGAAATTTATGATTCACTCGGCATCAAACAATTAGCCCAAGCCAAAATCAATGCTTATTTCGATGAAGGATTAAAATGTTTAGATGCCTTGAAAGTAGATGAAGAACGCAAAACTGAACTAAGAGCCTTCGCTGAGATGTTGATTGATAGAGAGGTGTGATTAATTGTTAAGGTTTGATTTGTTGACAAGACAACGAATAAAAAAATCAAACCTCAACAGTTCTGCTACTATTTTCAACAACTTAACAATTCAAACTTCAACAATTAAATTATGTCATTAACTTTCATTTTTATTGGAATTACCGTTGCCCTTTCAATTTATGCTTGGAACAATCAGAGCATCATGAGTAAGTGGATTATGAACCCTTATTCTGTTCAAAAATACCAAGAATATTACCGTTTACTAACGTCAGGATTTCTTCATGCTGACTACGGACATTTGTTCTTTAATATGCTCAGTTTGTACTTCTTTGGACAGAATGTGGAATATTATTTCTCTGCCCTTTTTGGAGAAACCACGGGCGGACTTTTATACGCAGCCTTGTATTTAGTTGGAATAATTGTTGCTAATATTCCATCTTATGCCGATCACAAAAACGATAGTGGATATAATGCTCTGGGAGCTTCTGGTGGGGTTTCTGCGGTGATTTTCTCCGCCATTTTGTTTGCTCCCACGTCAAGTATGTACGTCTATTTTATCAAAATGCCAGCCTTCGTTTTTGCGATTTTATACACGGCTTATTCGTTTTATATGTCAAAGAAAAATCTGGATAACATTGGTCATTCTGCTCACTTGTACGGAGCAGCTTTTGGGGTTGTTTTCACGCTTATTTTAAAGCCTGATTTGTTTTCAAGTTGTATCGCTCAGATAACAGCTTACGTGCAGAATATTTTGTAAAAAAATCTATAAAATGCTGTAATTGCGAACGCAATGACAATAACATAATAACATCTTTAAAGTGACCCTCTAATAATCAACCGACAATCGCTGGCAATTTTTCCTTTTTGTCGGTTATGGACCAATCTGCCTGCCAATTTGCCCATTTGAGCAAAATCGTTGGAAATAGTAGTAATGCCACTGTCATCCAAAATCTCTTTAATTGGGGTATCATCATACGATAAAAGTCCAACAGTTTCTCCCAATTTCAAGCCCTTTCTATTAGCATAATTGACGAACCTAACTAAGTCGTTTTCTAAGAATAAAAAGTAGGCGTGACCTTCTTCTAAGCGGTCAAATTCGAGGTTATTTACTACTTCATTTTTAATATTACAATCCTCACAGAATCGTTTAAACCCTCGCAAAATGCCTCTTGGCGTATACTGGAACTGGTTTTTACTTAAAAACAGGGTCAGGCTTTCATACTTTTTTATCATGGATAGGGCATTGCTTAATCCTTGATAAAAATTTTCTTCAAAATCCTGATAAAGCACGGCGTAACTATCATCCAATTTTTCCACATCAATATCCAGAATCAACAATTTTTCCTTGGGAATTTGGGTAATAATCTCCATGACATCTTCATTAAAATGGGGCATGATGATGTAGAAATTATAGTTGCCGAGGTTATTGATAATTACGTTTTCAAAAACCGTAATATCGTGGTAATGAAAGAAAAGGTGGATAGAAACTTGGTCGCCCAAAGATTCTTTTAAGGCTTGAAAAAGGATTTCTTTGTAGGAATTCATAGCATCAAACAACACAAAAACGTGCATCGTTTCCTGAACATCGGTGGAGGTTATGAAGTAGCCCTTGCCGTGTTGAGGAGCAATAATGCCACGTTCACGCAGTTCCTCATAAGCCCGAATAACCGTCATACGAGCCACGTTTAATTGCCCCGTAATTTCATTAATTGTCGGTAATTGATCGCCCCTTTTCAAAACGCCCTGTTGGATTCGCTCAATAATTTCATCCACAATCTGTTGATACTTAGGCGTTTGGACATTTGATTTTATGTTTAAAACTTTTTTCATAATGGTTACTTCAAAAACCCCTCCTCATCCTCTTTCGGCTTAGTTGCTTGTTGTTGCACCCCCGTTGAATCTGTAACGATATAAGTGCTATTACAACCCAAATCTGCTCCGTTTGGCTTTCTGAATGGTTCTTTTTTGAATCCTGCGATGGCTAATGATTTATCAGCATAAACCATATCCATAAATTTTCCGTAGGCGGGCATTGCCATTTTAGAACCTTGTCCGAGGGCGAGACTGCGATAATGAATACTTCTATCATCGCCACCAACCCACACACCTGCCACAATGTTTTGGGTTACGCCCATAAACCAACCATCTGAATAATTGGAAGTTGTGCCTGTTTTTGCTCCAATATCGTTGCCCTTAGCACAATTATAACGGTTTAAACCTTGTGCCGTTCCGCCTGATTCTTGAATTGCTCCTTTGAGCATATACGTCATTTTGTAGGCGGTTTCCGAACTGATTACTTTTTTGGAAGTTGTTTCAAAGCGTTTTAACTCATTTCCGTTCTTATCTTCAATTCGTAAAATCAAGATTGGGTCAATTCTTTCACCTTCATTCATAAATGTGCAGTACGCTGCAACTTGCTCATATACAGATACTTCACTCGCTCCCAAGCACAAGGCGGGCGTTTCATTTAACTTGCTTTGTATTCCCATCCGATTGGCGAATTCAGCGACTGCATGAGGTTTTAATCGCTTCATTAGTTTTGCCGAAATGGAATTTATCGACCTTCCCATCGCATGGCGGAGCGTCATATTTGAATAAGAATAACTTCCTTCCGAATTTTGAGGAGTCCACGTTTTACCTGCCAAACCATCTTCAATGCCAAACGTTACGGGTTCGTCCACCACATAATCACATAAATCTGCCACGCCATTTTCCAAGGCTGCCGCATACACAAAAGGCTTAAAAGTTGAACCTGGCTGACGTTTCGACTGACGAACGTGGTCAAATTTAAAATATTTGAAATTAATTCCACCAATCCAAGCCTTCACGTGACCGTCGTTTGGATTCATCGCCATAAAACCACAATTCAGAATTCTTTTGTAGTAATTCATTGAATCTAAGGGAGATAGCGTTGTATCTTTATCACCTTGATACGAAAAAACAGTCATTCTCACGGGCGTTTTCAGAATTTTCCAGACAGCATCTTCATCCCCATTTAATTCAACTAAGAGTGATTTATACCGTTGCGTTCTTCGCATGGCATCCTTCAAAAAACCTTTAATTTCGTGCATACGTTCGTCCACCCACGGATTACGACCCCGCCAGTGAGCATAGAATTTTTGCTGTTGGTCTCTCATGTGATTGTCCAACGACACTTGGGCGTATTCTTGCATTCTTGAATCTATGGACGTATAAATCCGCAAACCACTCGTGTAGAGATTCAACTGATTAGCTTCATCACGGGTCGAATTGATATCGGAAATATAGGCTTGCAGTTGTTTTTTAAGCGATTCACGCAAGTATGGAGCATCGCCCGTATTTTGGTTTTCAACTTTAAAATTTAACCCAAGTGTTTTTTGCTGTAAACCAATTGACTCTTCCTGAGAAATATATCCATAACGATACATTTGGCTCAAAACAATGTTTCTACGGTTTAAACAACGTTCTGGGTGACGGCGTGGGTCATACAATGAGGGATTTTGTAACATCCCAATCAAGGTTGCAGCTTCTTTTTCAGATACATTATTGATGTCTTTTCCGAAATAAGTTTGGCAAGCTACTCTGATTCCGTAGGCATTATTCCCAAATTCTACTTCGTTCAAATACATCTTTAAAATCTCCTGCTTGGTGTAACGATTTTCTAAACGGATTGCTAAAATCCATTCCTTCGTTTTGGCAATTAACGTCCTGATTACAGGGATTTTAGCTAAGAAACCTTTGTAACTTTTACTTTCTCCGGGGTCTTCAACAGAACGGCGAGTATCAAACAAATTTTTGGCTAATTGTTGAGAAAGCGTACTACCTCCACCCGCACTACCCAAATGCGTAATTACTCGAAAAGTTGAGCGCAAATCCACGCCTGAATGTTGGGTAAAACGAGCATCTTCTGTGGCGAGAAGGGCTTTGATGAGATTGGGAGAAAGTTCCTCATATTCAACGGGAGAGCGGTTTTCACGGAAATACTTACCCAATTCTTTTCCATCTTCCGAATATAAAACCGAAGCAACTTGACTCTTTGGATTCTCTAATTCTTGAAGGCTTGGCATACCCCCAAAAAGCCAGAAAAGATTGTATTGTACTGCCAAAATATACAATAGGAATGCTCCAAGTCCAACGACCGACCATCTCCAAATTCTTCCGATAAGCAATTGATACTGACCTTTTTGTAATTTAAACATACTGTATTTTAGGTAAGGAAATATTAACTGTGGACGTGAATGGAACGCAATTGGCACGCAGATAACGCAGATGCTTTTGGCAATCGAAGCGTCGAACCGTACAGATTTACGCAGATAAAAAAAGATTTAATCTTCTCTAATTTAGAGTTCTGAAATGAATTAGCTACATCAAAAAAACTGCGAAAATCTGCGTTGCGAAGCATTTGCGTCATCTGCGTTCCACAGATATACAAATTTATAAATATAATACGAGAAATTTTATTAAGTGGCTCATATTCAAGGTTAAAACGTTTTTTGGGGATTAAAATTATCATAATAAATCTATTCATTTAAACACAAAATTTGAATTATATAAAAATAAAACTATTTTTTGATACAATTATTCCACTTATTAACCTCAATTTAGTATGTTTGCATAACATTTTATAAACATTTGAAGAACTATTTTAATTAATTAAATATTCCGAAAATCCACAATTCATTTTAACCATTTAAAATTCATGTTTAAACTTCAATCAAACTTGCGAAGGCTAATAACGGTCTTTGCACTATTCACGTCATTTGCGACATTTGCCCAAAATACCATTTCTGGAACTGTCAAAGACGACAAAAATCAGCTGCTCTCAGGCGTTAGTGTGGTAATTAAAGGTACAGCCAAAGGAACAATTTCTGACAGTAAAGGAAATTTCACTATCAAGAATGTTGCCACTGGGAAAATTAATGTTACGGCATCTTTTGTGGGTCAAAAATCTATTACAGAGTCAATAAACGTTATTTCTGGAACAAATACGTTAAATTTTACTTTGCAAGATGATGCCATGGAACTGGAATCTGTAATCGTAACGGGGGTATTCGACCAACGAACAAAATTGGAATCATCGGTTGCCATTACGACTTTAAGCCCAAAAATTATTGAGCAAAGAGCGGCTCGTGGAACGGGAGATTTATTGCAAGCTATTCCAGGAATTTGGACGGATAACTCATCGGGTGAAGTAGGTTCAAAAGTGGTTGCTCGTGGACTTGCACCCGTCGGAAACGACCAAATTGGTTTCCAGTATTTGAGTTTGCAAGAAGAAGGCTTGCCCGTGATGGGAGCTCAAATGGGATTTGCTTTGGTAGATATGTTTCACAGAAATGACTTGAATACGGGTCGTTTTGAGGCAATTCGTGGGGGTAGTGCTGCAATTACCTCGGCAAACTCGCCAGGGGGTATTTTCAACTTTATCTCAAAAACGGGTGGAGCAAAGTTTGCGGGTTCAGCGGCGGCTTCGGTAAGTCTTTATAATAACAACAATACTTTAAAAAGATTTGACGTAGAATTTGGTGGACCGCTTTCTTCAAAAGGTTGGGGTTATCATTTGGGAGGATTTTATCGTGTAGATGCAGGAGCAAGAAACACGCCTTTTAATGCCAACCAAGGGGGGCAAATTAAGGGTAATATTACTAAACAATTTGCCAAAGGAATGTTCAAAGTTTACGGTAAATATTTGAACGACCAAAATACGTATTTTAAGGAGATTGCCTTGAAAAATGATCTTTCAACAGGTTATGACGGTGGTTTTGGCGACCCTGTGGACATTAATAATTCAACGACATTCATTGACGTAACAGCAGACATCCCTTTAGCAACTGATTATCGTAAAGAAAATGCCACAAATCCAACCCGTAGATTTGATGCTAAAAATGGCATTCAGAACAAAAACTGGTCGGTTGGGGCAGAATTAACCACTGAAATTGGCAAAGGTTGGGGATTAAGTTTGAAGGCAAAACATTCTGATTTTGACCAAGCCTATCTGCAATATCAAGGAAATATTGTAATTCCTGTGGTGCCATCTTTGAGCAAAGCCAACAATTTGGGTTACTTGCAATTTGGGGGTGGTGCTTTGATAAGTTCAGGTACCTACACGGCAACGGGAGTTCCTGCTTCACTGGCTGGTGCAATTGCCCAATCATTTTTTGGAAGTGTTTTGTCACCAACCTATTATGATGCTAAAACAGGAGAAGTTTTAGCGAAAGTTACAGGCGGTGTTTTAGACCCAAGTGTTCCCAATAAATTAGGAAATTTCTTGTTGACGACTGCTCCTTTAAATATGTATAATCAAGCGAAAGATAACATTGCCTCATTAAGTATTACTAAAGAAGCAGGAGTTCATCAAATAACATTAGGAACATTTTATTCACAGACTACTATCAACACGCAATGGTTCGTGGACGGTGTAGTGAGTTCAATGGGTAATAATGCTCGACCAATCAGAATTGAATTTCCAGCCCCTGCCGCTCTTCCAGCCTCGGTTGCAGGTGTTCCATCTTTGGCAGCAGTATTTGGTCCTTTGTATGGTGCGGGAAAGAAATTTAGTGCCACTGACCCTAATGGAATTATTCTTCAAAGCGGTTTGGCTTATACGGTTACTGAAAATAAGTCGCTCTTAAATGCTTATTATTTCAATGATGTAGTCAAAGCTTCTGACCGCTTAAACTTTGATTTAGGAATTCGTTATGAAACAGTTCGTCAGACAGGTACAAAACAAGGTTGGCAAGGTGGAACAGTCGCTGGTGGTGGACTTGGAGCATTGGATAAAAATCCATTTACACTATATGACTTAGGGTCAAGGGTTTATAATGGAAAGTTGTTCACTTATGACCAATCCTATGATGCAACAGGAGCAATAACAAACGCTGATGCCAATGGCGACGGTGAAGGTTTTCAGTTTGATTATATTTCATGGTCGGCGGGTTTGAACTATAAATTGGCTGAAAAAACAGCGACGTATTTGAGAGTTTCAAGAGGAAATAAAGCTCCTGAATTAGATTATTACGCCAATAATTTTGTGAATATTCCTTTGGATAAAAAAGCTCCAATTGAAACGGTTACGCAAGCTGAAATTGGATTTAAAACAAGTTCAAAAAAGGCTTCGTTATCGGCAACGGCATTTTACAGTAAATTAGATAATGCTCTTTTACAATTATTTATCTCGAATGGTGCTGCCAGTTTCTTTACTGACCCAACTTTCAATGCATCAAGAACATTTGGTTTGGAATTAGAAACAGTAATTCGTCCAACTGAAAATTTCAATATCAGGGCTCATGCCACTTTGCAAGATGCTAAATATGACCGTCTTCAATATCAAAATACGGCTGGAAGTACCGATAAAACAAAGTTCTTTTTTGAGGATTTTGCAGGTAATCGGGTGAAAGACGTTGCCCCTATCATTTTGGATATTACGCCAAGTTTGAAAATTGGTAAATTTACGCCATATATCAACTATCGTTGGTTCTCGGAGCGTCAAGGAAACCGTCGTAATTCTATCCAATTAGCTTCTTATGGGGTTGTAAATGCGGGTGTTACAGGAGATTTGACTTCTAAATTCAGCATAAGTGTTCAAGGAAATAACTTGTTGAATAGTGCAGGAATTTTGTTATTCGGAGGATATGGTTTGCAAGGAACAAGTCCAGAAGATATCAAAGTTGGAGGAATTATGAGTCCTGTAACTAATGCAATTTTACCAGGAACAAATACCACTGAATTGAACGCTTTGGGAGCACCAGTATTTGCTCGTCCAATTTTGGCTCGTCAGTTAAGTGTGACATTGAATTACCGTTTTTAGTTTATCGGTAGCAGGCAATAATAATTTGTAGTGAAGATTTTACTAAATATGCACTTTAATGTCTCATTATCAGCAATTTAGATTAATATTTTCTTACTGATTACTACAAAAAACTTGTTCCAAATTAAACTTTACTTTTGCTTAATAAGTAAATGTAAAAAACAAAGTTAGACCACGGATTTAGTTTATTTGATTAATTTACACAGATAAAATCTGTGAATTCAATCAAATAAATTAAATCCGTGGTCTGATTTTTTATCGCCCAATGGCAACTTTTCTAAGAATGGTGTCAATCACTTGCATGGTTGTAATTCCGTCGGCTTCGGCTTCGTAGTTGAGCATAATTCTATGATTCAAGACATCGGGAGCAATTTCTTTAATATCTTCGGGAAGCACATAATCTCGTCCATCAAGGTAGGCAAGCACTTTTGAAGCTAAATTCATGTTAATACTCGCACGGGGAGATGCTCCAAATTGTACGTAACGAGCCTCTTCACGCAAGCCATAATCGCCTGGTTTACGGGTGGCAAAAATTATTTCAAT